>JASHQK010000449.1 GCA_030039195.1 Candidatus Sulfotelmatobacter sp. | reverse complement strand
TTGGGCAAGCAGGCTCCGTCAGCTTCGCAGGATGGTTATGAAGCTTGGAGCATAGGGATTCATCGGAGCGTAAGTCAAGACAGGGCGTCACCGACAATGGCTTCGACGACAAATCTTCGATCGCGGCGCAGCGCGGCAGAATTGCATGCGCTGGCGGGAGTCTCACGCGAGATCCGCGCGGTTGACGCCCACAGCCGTCGCAAGTATCTCCGCGAATTCAATCAGGCGTTTCGTTCTTATGATTGCTTGCTCGATTTGAGCCAGGTCTCTGAGGCGGTGCATTCCGCCGACATCGTATTGATCGGCGACTATCACGCCCTGCCAGCGGCACAGCGTTATGCGGCGTCACTGGTGGAGCAGCGCGCACTGGCCGGCGATCGACCGGTCGTTCTCGGTGTCGAGACCATCTTCGCGCGCGATCAGCACATACTGGACGAATGGTGGCGGCGCGAAATCGATGAAGCCGAGCTGCGGCAGCGCATTCGATTCGATCTGGACTGGGGATATGAGTGGCCGCCGTTTCATGAAGTGCTGGTGGCTGCTCGCGATCACGCGGAAGCGCTTTACGGTCTCGATTGCATGCCGCGGGAAGATCTGCGCAAGATCGGGGCGCGCGACCGTCACGCGGCTGCGAAGA
This sequence comes from Candidatus Sulfotelmatobacter sp., assembly GCA_030039195.1. GTDB lineage: Bacteria > Acidobacteriota > Terriglobia > Terriglobales > Acidobacteriaceae > Sulfotelmatobacter. The sequence continues at coordinate 5,349 of JASHQK010000449.1, read as the reverse complement.
TCGCGGAAATCCACGCCCGGCATCCGCAGGCGGTGATTTTTGTCCTCTTCGGAGAATCGCATCTTGCCCCGCGGCATTTGCCACGGGCTGTGCGGGAACTGATCCCCGATGCAAAAGTCCTGACGGTCCTGCAGAATATCGACGCACTTTATTGGCGGGCGGCGGGGGAACGGGCCGACAAAGTGGAAGCGGTCCGCGTGAGCGAAGAGGTGCTGTGCGTTTTCAATTCGACGCCGCTGGAAAAGTACGAAAGCTACCGGCTGTTTCTCGACCAGTGGAGCCGATGTGACAAAGACCTCGACTTCGCTCCGACGATCTACAACCTGATTGACAGCCTGGCCAATTTTCTGGAGATCAACCGCTATTCGCCGCATAACAGCACGCAGCCGCGATTCCTCGTGGACCTGCTGCCCGAGGTGCACGGGACGGCGTCGGAGGCCAGCCTGCGGCGTGCGCTCCTGAATCGGGGAATGAAAGAGGAAGAATTCGAAGCGCTCGTGGCCACGATCGAGTCGCGCGGGAGCGCCTACATCCCGCAGGTGAATGCGTTTTGCGTGCGCAATCTGCAGATGATGCATACAGCCGAAGACGTGGCGCGTTTCTTGCATCACGCCTGCCAGGGATTGCCCCACTTTGTTTTGCAGAGCTCGAATGCGGAAGCCGCGGGTGCTGATCAGGCGAACAGAAATGCTATGGACGAATTTTATATTCGGGTCATCGAAAATGCGGTGGCTTATTTCGGGTCGCGCGTGCTGTATCCGTCGCGGCCGGCTTGTGACGAACAAGGTCTGGGGATGCTTTCGCGAGCGGCATGCACAAAAGCGGCTCGCAGCGCGGCGCGGGCTGGCCAGGAGGAACTGCAATCGGCCGCGCAGCACTGGGGTTACCGCATCGGCAGCGACATTTATGATGCCTATCTTTCCGGCAAAGTGACGCCGCGGGGATTGCGCCGGCTTTTTCTTGCTCACCTGGAAGAGCCCGGCATGGCGCGCAAAGTCTGTGCGACTGCGATCTCCAAGCTTCGAAGTCTATCGCGCCCGTTGGTACGGGCCGCCAACGCGTAAACGCCGCAGAATCCGTTTTGCAGGTTTTGGATTTCGCGACGCGTCGTGTTCTTGGCGGTGAAAATCAACGCGGCCACCAGCACCGCCAAGCTTCGCTCGGCCGGACAGCCGAGGGCGGCTGTCCCTACATGAGCCTGCGAGAGAGACACGAAGGCCATCAAGCTTCGGAGCCGGAGCCTGCTGGTGATAATCTGGAAATCGCGCCCTGAGGGCGCAGTGAACCCTTCTTGAACGCCGAATCGATCCGCCATTTGTTTGAGCAAGTCCGCAAAGGCAAGCTCTCGCCCGATGCGGCGGTGGCCCGGCTGCGCCATCTTCCTTTCGAAGATTTGGGATTCGCGAAAGTCGATCATCATCGCGCGTTGCGGGCGGGGATGCCGGAAGTCATTTTTGGAGAAGGCAAGAGTCCGGCACAGGTGGCGGCGATTTTTGCGCGGCTGGCGAAGCATGGCGGAAACATTCTCGCGACGCACGCCAGCGAGAAGCAGTTTGCCGCGGTGAAAAAGAAGATTCGTGCTGCACAGTATCGCGAACTCGCGCGGGCCATCGTTCTGCAACGCGATCGCGGCCGGCACGGAAAAGGGACGGTCGCAGTGGTGTCGGCGGGAACCAGCGACATTCCCGTGGCGGAAGAAGCGGTGGTCACGGCGGAATTGATGGGCAACGAAGTCGAGCACTTCTACGACGTGGGCGTGGCCGGGATCCATCGGCTGCTGGCCAATCGCGAAGCGCTGGCGAAGGCGCGCGTGGTAGTCGTCTGCGCGGGGATGGAGGGTGCGCTGCCGAGCGTGGTCGGCGGACTGGTTGGCGTGCCGGTCATCGCGGTGCCGACGAGCGTCGGCTACGGAGCATCGTTTAAAGGACTCACCGCGCTGCTCGGGATGCTGAATTCCTGCGCGTCGAATGTCAGCGTGGTGAATATCGATAACGGATTCGGAGCCGGGTACGTGGCGTCGCTGATCAACCGGCTGCCGTAGCCCGCCGGTCTGCTTTCATCAAGAAAAAAGGCGCGGCTTGGAGCCGCGCCTATCACCTCCGACAGAACTGCTCCCACGACTCGTCGCTTCGCTCCTACAAAGAGCGTTAGCTCTTTACTACTTCAAGTTTGTTATCGACGCTAAACGCGCCCGGAATCTGACCGGCGCGAATGCCGGCAATCTGCTTATCCATGGTGCTTTCGACGGCGCCATAGAGGGTCACGTGGCCGTTGTCGACGATGATGCGGATCGGCCGCGCGGGATCGATGGCGTACTTACTCAGCACGGAATCGCCGTAGATGACGCGTGCCGCGCGGAGGCGCAGGGCATCATCGAAATTCGAAACTGGCGCAATCGAGATGTTGTCGACCACATCCTTCACGCCGGGCATATTGGCGATGTCAGCGAGCGCTTCGTCGCGGCCAATGCCGGTGCGATCCTGTCCTTCGACGGTGACGACGCCATCTTTCACGCCGACGGCGAAGTAATCGAAGGCGCTGTCGTAACCGACGCGGACATAGAGGAGCTTGGTGGCCAGTTTCTGCTCGAGCTGGTTGTCGGGCACGTTGGGACCGGCAACTTCGATCAGGTTGCGCACGCCCTGCACATCTTTGATCTTGCGCGCGGTTTTGGCCGCATCGAGCTTGCGCTGGTAAAGATCGACGGTGCCGGTTAACGTAACGATGCCGTCATCCACGCTCGGCTTCACGTTCTGGAACTGGCTTTTGGCCGCGAGCTTTTGTGTAACCGCAGCCTGGATTTGATTGTCGTAGCGAGCCGCGGGCGAAGTCTGAGCCGCGCTCAGCGCCGGCAGTAGCAGGCCGGCCAGCATCGAGCGTGCAATTGTTTCAAGTGCTTTTTGGATCCCCAACCTAGTCATAGGCGCCTCCATCTTGACGAATCTTTACGAATTAACCATTCGGTTAATTCCTTCGATGAAGGCGCGAAGGGCAAAGATGCACCTGGAAGAGAAAAATATCTGTTGCAACAGATAAGGGCGGAGGGAAACTTTTTCGGCCGAAGCGGGTTGCTGCTCTGGCAAAGCGTTGCTCCTGTTTTCACCCGCGACCACGTGAATTCAGTATTCGCGCCGCGGCGAGTCTGAAGACTAGCGGCGTTGGCGCGGGGGGCGAGTGAGTGGCTTGATTGAGGGTTTGCGCCGATTCTTGAAGGCTGCCCCGCTGAAGCACCAATACCCGGCGAGAGTGCCTCCGGCAAACACCGACCACAACGCAGTATTCCCGTATTGCGCGTACTTTTCCAGGCCCAGGCTGGCGAGGTCCCAGAAGGTGAGAGGCCAAACCAGCACCCCGTAGACGCCAATCACAACGATTACAGAAGCGATGCCAACTCCGAGAGCCAAAGCTCCGGCCGAACAACTTTCAAACAGCAGCATGCTCCAGTGCTGATCGGTAGGGTCGGGCCGTGGAGGGGAGCCGGTTCTGGGGCGCTGGACGAGTGGAGACATATGGAAGTGCGTTTCGGAACGCGGCGTTCCAGAGTAGACAATAAATAGCTGCCGCCGGGCGGCCAAGTTACGAAGGACGGGGAATGGTATTTCCGATCTTGGAACTTTTCCCGCACGGGATTACCGCCGTAACTTTCGACCCACTCCATGGGCACCTTACGATGGGCTAGGTCGTGCAAAATCTTGAGGGGGAATTGCTCGTGGGTGAACCTGTCACCCGACCAGAGACAAGGGAACTCGTCCGCGCCCGGCAACTGCAAAACGCGCTGCAACGGCACGCTGCACCGGGATTTGTGTCGGACGAAGCCGACGCTGCCTGCTCCACGAATTCTTGCCCCGTATCCGAGCCTGCAAACGAAAATCCACAAGCTCTGAGCGCGCTGCACCCCGATATGCAAGTTCAATTCCTGGAACAGATGTTCCAGGCTTCCCCCGATGCGCTCAGCATTGCCGATCGGGAGCACCGGGCGTTATGGGCCAATGAGGCGTTCGCCCGCATGTTCGGGCACGAACTTTCCGGGATCGTCGGGCAGCCGCTGGAAAACCTGGTGGTTCCCCCGGACCGGCTGGCGGAATCGCATTGGATCACGGAAGCGCTGGTAAAGGGCCTGCCGATCACTCTGGAAACGCAGCGCCGGAAAAAAGACGGCAGTCTGATCGATGTTTCGGTCTCGTGCGCGCCCTTGCGCATCGACGGCAAAATCGAGGGATATTACGCGGGATACCACGACATCTCGGATCGCAAGCGGGTGGAGGCGCTGAGTTCGGCACTATACCGGGTCGCTGAAAAGAGCAGCAGTGCGCATGATCTGCAACAGTTTTTCTCGGCAGTGCACGGTGTGGTCGACGAACTGATGTATGCCAAGAACTTTTACATCGCCCTGTACGATCCCGTCACCGAGATGTTGAGCTTTCCCTATTTTGTAGACGAGCAGGACACAGCGCCTACGTCGAAGAAGCTGGGGAAAGGCCTGACGGATTACCTGATCCGCACCGGCGAGCCGCTGCTGGCGACGCCCGAAGTATTGCAGGCGATGGAGGACCGCGGCGAGGTTCAACGAAATGGATCACGCTCGCTCGACTGGATGGGCGTTCCACTGAAGGTAGGGAATCACACTTTCGGCGTGCTCGCGGTGCAGACGTATTCGCAGAGCATCCGCTACAGTGAGCGCGACAAGGAAATCCTGACCTTCGTGGCGCGGCAGCTGGCGAGCGCAGTGGAAATCAAGAGAAATGAACAGGCGCTGCGCCGCTCCGAGGCGCGCTACCGGTCGCTGGTGCAGAGTTCGGTCTATGGCATCTATCGCGCAAGCTTGCAGGGAAGATTTCTGGATGTGAATCCTGCGCTGATCAGCATGCTGGGATATGGATCGGCGGAAGAAGTGCTGTTGCTCGATCCGGAAAAAGATGTTTTTGCCAACCCGCAAGAGCAGGTGCGGCTGTTTGAGCAATTCCGCAATACCGGCCGTCTCGACGGCATGGACGTGAAATGGAAGCGGAAAGACGGCAGCCCGATCACGGTGCGAATCAGCGGACGCGCCGTAGCCAGCGAGGATGAGCCGGCCGATGTGCTGGAGGCGATCGCCGAAGATGTGACGGAACGGCGGGCGCTCGAAGAACAATTCCGCCAGGCGCAGAAAATGGAGGCTGTGGGGCGGCTGGCGGGCGGAGTCGCCCACGACTTCAACAATCTGCTCATGGTCATCAGCGGATATGCGGAAGTCATTCTGTCGAAGCTGGAGATCGACGATCATCTGGCGGAGAAGGCTCGCGCCATTCAGCAGGCGGCCGACCGGGCCACGACTCTCACGCGGCAATTGCTGGCCTTCAGCCGCAAGCA
>JASHQK010000448.1 GCA_030039195.1 Candidatus Sulfotelmatobacter sp. | reverse complement strand
CTGCCGGCGTGACGGCTGCGGTTGAAAAGCCAGCCGAACCTTCAGCCGATCAACTCGAGCGCCAGCGTCTCGGAAACTTCCTCCGGGCGATCGAGCCATTGCTCATTACTCACTTCTTCGACGAAAAGAAAGAGAACCTGAACGGATACAGCTTTGCCGAAGACTTCCTCACTGCAACCGCCGATCCCGCTACGGGACAACTCCGCTTCACCGCGGAAGGCCCCGAAACTGAACTCGGCCAACAGCAGTACCATGCTATTCGCCAAGGCGGAATCGCTCAGTTCGACCGCATCATCCGCGATTACCAGCCGCTCTGGGGACTTCTGGGCGGAAACCTCGCCAAGTACCAACAATTCCTGGAACAGTTTTTTACATACCCAGAAGCAGCACAACGAGCGGCTGATGAACGAAAGAAGAAACTCGCTACGGTTCCATCTCAGCCCGCGAATTGAGTTTCTCACGGGATTTCATCTCTTGCGTGATCGCCTGCCTCAGCAGCGTCTTGAATTCCGGCGTCCGCATGTAAGCCGCTAGTCTCCGTTTCAGTTGCTCGATCGGAGTCGCGCCGTAATTGTGAAACTCGTTCCGGCATTTCGGCGTGCAGTAAATCTGACCTGTCCTCCGTTGCGTGAACTTCGTTTTGCAGTTCTTGCAACGGAGCGTCAAAGGGATAAATGACATAGATCTACACTACCTGAAATACGGCAACACTACAAGCCTTGTATGAGGCTTTTATGTTAGGCTCAGATCTTTACCCAGCTATGGTCAATCCCGTTTCGGCCTCCCACTCATCGAGCGCCCGCAAGAAATCTCCTCCATCGGCGTGTTCGTAGCCTCTCGTTTTCGACCATTCGTTGAAGAGCTCGTAGTTGTAGTCGATCGGCTGAACTGGTGGTGGTTGTGGCTTTACTTCTCGCAGATTTGAAAGCCACGCGGGAACGGTGTCGAGGAATAAGCCCGCCGATTTTTGTTTGCCTGGTTTGAAGGTCGCACGCACCGCAAGCGAGAGATCTTCATCCGTGACGGCTGGAAATATTTTCTGACTCGCTGAAAGCAGCCGGGTTACGAATTCCGGTGTCACATCGCGGAAGATTGAGGCTATCAGGCGGAAGGTGTTTGGGCAAGAGTTTTCAACAGCAGCAGCCATGCGCGGGAGATCGCCCACGGTTGTAGTGTTCTCTGCTGTTGCTGCTATGTAATTCTCAGATCTACTGTCTACTGTCTGCCATCCAGAATCGATGGCGGAATCATGGCGGCCGCTATCCGCTTTTGGGACGGCTTGCAGACCAGATTCCACATTTTTCTTCCAGCGCGCCTCGGCGCCTTTCTTCCCTAGTTCCTGAAACTTACGTGATGTTTCCGGTGTCACAATCCGCCGTTCTTCGTCGGGTTCGTAGACCAAACGTCCGTCTGAAGTTTTTGAAAATTTTTGTTCGACAACCTGCCAACACTTCTTAAAACGATACGCGGAAATCCCGCACGTCATGACCGCGATCTTTTTGAGCCGGTCAAATTCCGCTGGTAAACCGAGGTGCTTCCATGCGTAGATGCGGAGCCTAAAAAAGAGCCCCGCTTCGGTCACATCCAAGTCTTCGATCGCGACTGCTTCGTTGACTGGGTTGAATTGAAACCATGGCTGGATTGATAAAGAGGGATTCATTGTTCTACCTCGGCAAGTTCTTCTTCTGATTCAAAAGCAAAGACATTCTGTTCGGTTTCTTCCGATTCTGAGTAGCGGCAGCCCACTAGATTTTTGACTGCTTGCCTGTAATATGAGGGCTTTAGTTCAATCCCGATTCCGCGGCGCCCGTTTACAACTGCGCCGTAGACTTCGGATCCCACACCCCCACAAGGCGTAAGCACCGTCTCGCCAAAATTACTCCACAACTCAACCACACGCGAAATCACATCGAGTTGCAGGGGATGTAAGTGCTTCTCATCTTCTTCTTCGCGCGCTTCCCGGTACGGAAGGACTCCTGCCACTCGAGATCCCGTATTTCCCCGAATGTCATCCCAGACCGAGGATGCGTACTGTCTCCAGATCCAGTGGGAATAGCGGTTTTCAATCTGATTACCCTTCCAGCCGCGAAATCTGAGCAAATCATGGGGCACTTTACGCTCGCCCCAGTAGCGCAGGAACCCGCGTTCATGTGTAACGGGAACCCGGTTCTTCCCATTCTTCCGAAAGATGAGCAAGTAGTCGGCCCCGGCCACGACGCAATTGCAGGAGTCCTCGACTACGCTCTTGTGAGCGAGCGCCTTAGTCATCGTCCGGTTTCTGACGGCGAGAGGTTCTTTCCAGATCGTGATGCGCGGCGAGGCGAGCCTCCAGCCGAGTTTTTCGTGAAGGTCTGTGATGTCGCCTGGAAAGTCGGTGTAGTAATCTGAGCCCGTGTTTCCAGACGGTACATCCATGCAGTGCACTACCGTCATGCGGCCCGGCATCGTCAGTCGGTGAAGCTCCGAGACTAGAAATTCGTAGTGCGTGAAAAACTCCGCATAGGTCCGCGCGTTCGAGAGATCGCGGTCAGAAGACGAGTAATGGTAGAGAGCCCCGCCGCTTTCTTGGGCGAAGGGCGGGCTATACACGGAAAGATGCACGCAGGCATCTGGGAAATCTGGAAGTATCGCGCAGGCGTCGCCATTATAAAGCGCGTACTGTTCGGTTATGGTTTGGTCGATGATGCCAGCCATGCTGGTAACTGAGCCTCCTCTGTCGTTTTGTATCCGCCCTCGATGCGGACGGCTTCCTGCATATACTTCACGAGCGCATCAAACATGCGGTCGGCATTCCGCGCCTTCCGCTGCAAGTTGTTTTTGATGCCTTTCTGTCCTTCGGTCGCGATCAGGTCATTGATGACGGGCTTGGTTTGGCCCAGACGCCAGCATCGTCTAACGCCCTGGTAGTGGGCTTCCCAGGAGTGGCTTACGAATTCAACCACGTGACGGCAATGTTGCAGATTTAGGCCCCAGCCGCCGATCTTGTGTTTCGTGACCACGCCTCTCGCTTGTCCACTAAGGAAGGCGTCCCATTTCTCCTCTTTCGCTTCGTCGGAATCCGATCCCGCGATTTGCAGCGCGTCGGGAATGAGTTCGGCGAGTAGATCACCTTCGGGGTTGAGATTGCACCAGATCAGGAACGGCTCTGCGGTGTCGCGTACGAGAGCCGCGGCTTTTTCGCAACGCTCCTTGATCGTCCTGCGGGACTCGTCGAGTTCTTCGCGGCGGTTCGATGCTGGGAATGGAAACAGCATGCCGGGCGCGAGTGTTCTAGCTTCGACGATGTGCTCTCGTTCGATCAGCGGTGGCAATTGGAACAGTTTATCCGAGAAATCCCCCAGATCAGACGGTTTGCGTCCGGCTCTCGCGAAAACGCAAACGAATCGCCAGAACGGGACTTCGGCGTGTCCCTTGAATCTCCAGCCGGCGCTGATCGGGCCTCCGTGCGACGGCGCGCGGCGACGAATCATTTTCGTATCCGACGTATTGTTGTCGTTCTTAAAAAAACGATTGAGCATGTCCACTTGGCCCATGACACCGAGAGCTTCCGATGTAGTGCCAAGTTCGATGTAATCGTTGGGAGCGGCCGTAGCTGTCGCTAAGAGGCGATATCGCATCGTGCGGAGGAATTCGGTCACTTGGGCGCGGCGAACTCCGTTCATCGCCTTGATCGCCGAGCTTTCATCGCAGACGCAACCCGCGAAATCAACGGGATCAAACAAGTGGAGTTTTTCGTAGTTCGTAACGTAGACTCCAGGCGTGATCGGATGGCCACCCGAACTGCGCAGCACCTCGAGACCAAAGCGTTCGCCCTCGGTAGCCATTTGCTTAGCGACTGCGAGCGGAGTCAGTATCAGCACGGCGCGGTTCGTGAAACGGACTACGTTCTCAGCCCATACGAGCTCGATCAGCGTTTTCCCGAAACCGCAGTCGAGAAAGTCCGCCGACCGTCCCATGCGGATATTCCAGTCGGCGACGAACTGCTGAACATCGTAGAGAAAGTCTGGAATCCAGATCGGGTTGAAACCGTCGGCTCCCGAAAACTGAGCCTTTGAATCCAGAAACGACTCATAGCGCGTGGCACTCGCGGGAAGGGTATTCGTCGTCATGATTCAAATAGGCCTAGATTAAAGGAATCGGCGATTGCTTGGCTGCTCGGCCGGAATTTCAGCCGGAGGGTTTTTAGTTCGTGAACTTCTTCCGTCGTCAGCGCGTGGAGCGGTTTCTCTGATAGCGCATTCATGCGCGCGCGCTGGTCAGCCGCTCGTTTCTCTTTGAGCCTCGCGTGGAGATCGCGTGTCGCTTCCTGATGACACGGAATGCAGAGCGTGCGGAGGTTGTCGAGTCCACATTCGCCGCCGCCTTCAATCACGGGCGTGATATGGTCGGCGTCCCACCAGTCCGATCCGACACGGCCCCATGGGATACCGTGCGCTTTGAGAAAGCGGTCGCGATCTTCATCGCCGCGGGGATGAGCGCCGAGTTGCCGGCCCACGCGAATCGAGTTGAACTGCCTTTGGAGGTCTACCGTGTCGGTTCCGCACTTCGCGCAAATTCCTTTATCGCGCTTGAAGATCAGATGCCGCATGTAGGATGGCGATGTCTTGGCTCTCCACTCCTGGGCGCATTTGGGAGTGCAGTTGACTTTTCGCTTGTCCTTTGGCATTGGCCCGTGGCAGTTATAGCAGAGCCGTTCCCCATTCGGACCTTTCGGGGCGGGCGAGGAATACACTCCGGCAGTTCGGCGTTGGGTACTCATGAGGGTTCTGGAGTGATTTCCTTATCGCGCCGATCTGAGGTATCGGCGCGTGGAGATTGCAGCGTGCCGAGTTCAGCGGAGTAGCGCAGGAAGTGTTCGACCTTCTGACGTTTCGCAGCGATACCGGTCTCGGAGAGACCGGGGATGGATGTTTCTTTCCAGAGCATTTCTAGGACGCCCATCAGGTCTGCGAGTTCTTGGGCGATTCTCTCCGCGTTCGTGAATTCCTGGCCCGGTTGCGTCTCGTTCAGTCCAAATCGGAGTGCTTTGTGAATTCGCTGCCCGGCTTCGTTGCATTCTTCGGCCAGGATTACCAACAGATGCTCGGTTCTAGTCATGTTTTGACTCCCGCCGCTACCTGATCGCAGAACTGAATGATGACCTGATCGGAATTGTGGACGCCGCTCCACTCGCCGAGATAGTCCGGGCCACCGAGCCGAGTCGGATTATGGAATGAGCACTGCCCGATCGCCGGCAAGTCAACGTACAGGCACTGCGACGGCTCGTAGCCAAAGAGAATTTTCGGATCTTCTTTCCAGCCCCACACGATGCCGAGTTCCGCCGCATGGACATTCAGCATCTTGCAGAGTTCCTCGATTGACCAGGCCTTTACGTCGTAAGCTGCTCTGCGATACCTTCCAGGCCGGTAGTCTTTTGCGCGGGCCGAGCGCTTCTGAGCACGGAATAGACAAACCGCGATCTTACCCAACGGTCCGAGCGCGTTCATCTCCGAGTAGTAGGCTTTGGTGACTTCGCCGTCGTTTTGCGAGTAGACTTCGAGTGCGGTCTTCATTCCGCGACCTCGCCAATGAGCTTATCGTCGGCCAGCGGAATCCATACCTCGTCAAGTTGCGTAATCAGACAGTGCAGGGATCTTTGCGCGTGATCTGCGGAAACGGCCCCGGCGCACACGTTCTTTACCCAATCGACAACATCTTGACCGGGCAGGCGGACGGGAACGCTCACGATGCGTTTATCGATACCGCATTTGCGGCACGAGTATTTTACCTGGATGATTCGATTCATCCGAACTCCCCACGCCCCGAAACCTCAGTTCGGGGCGAAAACCAGAATCGTTCAAAGCAGCAGATAATCATATCCATTCATCCCAGGAAGTGTAATCGATTGGTTCCGACCTTAGTTTGTTTTCTTGTTTTTGGCGCTCTTCAGCCCGTTCGATATCGGCGAGTAGGAGTTCGCGTTCGCGCGCTGGGCAGTGCCGAATGAGGTACAGCACGGAAGCGTGGTTGAGACCTCCGAGCATTCGGCCAATCGCGGGAAGCGAAAACTTCTTGGCCCGAAGGTAGACCGCAATGTA
>JASHQK010000447.1 GCA_030039195.1 Candidatus Sulfotelmatobacter sp. | reverse complement strand
GCGTCGCTTTCTCCAGATCAGCCTCTGGTGATCGACGGCTACTCGCTGCGCGTTCTCACGGCCCAGGGCGAAGACGCACCTGGCGGCACGATGAGCTATGTCGTGGACGGAAAGATGACTGGCGGGTTCGGCATCCTGGCTACGCCCATCGAATACGCCGAAACTGGCATTATGACTTTCATGATTGACAGCGATGGCGTAGTTTATGAGCGGGACTTGGGCCCGGACACAACGAAGATTGCGGCCTCAATTCAGGAGTTCAATCCCACTGATGATTGGTCGCCGGTCGAGTAAAGGCAAACGCTAGAAGTCCGCAGCAGGAGCTTCGTATGAGAATGAAATGGCTACAGTCGAGATTCTTCTCGCGGCACGGAGTTCGAGTTCTCGCGTGCGCGCTGGTTACGGAAATGCTGGCTTCCCCGCTCGCTGATGCCCATCGTCGTGTCGGCGTATTGCTCGGGTTCACCGTCTTGTTGATGGTACTGGCGGGGATCAGCCAGATGGCGAACCGCAGAATTGTTTGGCGAGTCGTGCTTCCCATCGCCGCGCTGTGGATGATCGCCAGGATCATCGAGGCGTTCGCAAACCGGCAGGGAGTTTATGCAAACCTGTCTCCGATTGTAGGCCTGCTGTTTTCGGGCTCGATACTATGGGCGATCTTCGATCACTTCCGTTACGAATTCCACAATCCGCGCAATGCCATTTCAGAAGCGTTCATCAGTTACCTGGTGATTGCGTCAGGCTTCGGGCAGCTCTATTGGATCCTCAATCGCTTCATCGATCACCCCTTCAACCAGGTAATCCCTTATACGCAGAATGGAACGTTTCTGTATTTCAGCATGGTCACTCTTACCAGCGTCGGCTACGGCGGGCTCGTGCCTGTCAATCCCTACGTTCGTATGGTGGCGGCGTTCGAGAGCATGGCGGGCATCTTCTTCATCGCGGTTGTAGTCGCTCGTCTGGTGTCGAGCTATCGCCCGAGGGCGGCGCAGGAGACTTCTCTGGCGCGTGAAGCTAGTCGTCCGGAAGTCGGTGGTCTGGTTGTGGATGAGAGCGAGGATGCGGAAAGGGCGACGGTGCTCAGCCCCGCGTTGTCGTCATAAGGAGCGCCACGACAGAAACTGTCCGCTCCAACACGCCTGACAATTACTGGCTAATGTAAACCGGCTGTAGCAATCCTCGGCTTCGATATTTGATCGCAAGCGATCTGCTCCGCCAGCACGTTCTTGATCGCGTAACCATCGGGGGATGAAACATCTCTGGATCAGGCTCGCCAAGCCTCAGGCTCGTCGCTTCACTTGTCACCCTTGTGGTTCTTACGGTCTGTCCGGCGCCGTCAGGCGATTCGTTTACGCTGTGCAACGTAAGGCCTGCAATGGCACAGCGGAGCTGACAGTCACAATCAGAACAAACCTGCAGAGATCGTGCTGTACATATTCTCGTCCTTGGGCGGTCGAGCGTAGGGATAGCACGATCCAACCTCTCTTGCAGCGTCGAACAAACGCGATGTGGGGATTTTCGGAAAAGAAAGAATGCTGGAGAGAAGTGTCCGTGGAAAATCCGGGCCTGAAAAAATTTGCTCGTCCGGCCTCGTGGTTTCGATGGCCCGGACGAGCAGTTTGGCCAAGTGGCAAAGCTAGTTGGTATAGAAGCGGTACTTGTCGATCTTCAGAGCGCGGATCCTCGAGTCCAGCGTCGAGGGCGGCATGCCCAGCTTTACCGCGGCTCCCGAGGCACCGGAAACTCGACCTTTGCATTCGGCGAGCGCCGCCTCGATCAGTTCCTTCTCCTGATTGACCATCTCTTGCGCCAGAGGCCGGGCCGGGCGCGGTACGCTAGAGAGCCAGCTTTCATCCACGCAAAAGGTCTCAGAGTCGCAGAGGATCACCGAGCGTTCGATGACATTCTGCAGTTCGCGAATGTTGCCCGGCCAGGAATACGACTGGAGGCGATCCAGACTCTTCTTTTCGATGTGCCGGATCTGTTTCCCGGTCTTGCTGGCGAAGCGGTCGATGAAGTACTCGACCAGCAGCCGAATATCTTCCTTGCGGTCGCGCAGAGCGGGAATCTCCAGCGGAACCACGTTGATGCGATAGTACAAGTCACTCCGGAACGTGCCCGCTTCAATGGCGGCCGGCAGATCCCGATGGGTCGCTGCGATGATGCGCACATTCGCGCGAATCGTCTGATTGCCGCCAACCCGCTGGAATTCGCGTTCCTGCAGAACACGCAAAAGCGCGACCTGCGTCTCGGCCGGAAGCTCTCCGATTTCATCGAGAAAGAGTGTGCCACCCTCGGCCAGCTCGAAGCGGCCGATGCGCCGTTGCAGCGCTCCGGTGAAAGCGCCTTTCTCGTGTCCAAACAGTTCGGAGGCGATCAAGTCCTTTGGGATCGCGGCGCAATTCACGCTCACGAACGGGCGATTCGCGCGATCCGAATGTTTGTGAATTGCGCGAGCGATCAACTCTTTGCCAGTACCGGTCTCGCCCGTGATCAACACGGTGGAGTCGGTGGGCGCGACCCGGGTGATCCGTGCCAGGACTGCTTTCAGGGAGGGCGCCGAGCCCACAATCTCTTCGAACATCGATCGCGAATCGATCTCTTCGCGCAGAGCGAGATTTTCGCGCTCCGCCTTTTCTTTGGATTCGCGCTGATCATCGATGTCGATGCGCGTGCCGCACCAGCGGACAACACGGCCTTGCTCATCGCGCAAAGGGAAAAGGTGGTGCAGGAACCAGCGATATTGTCCAGTCCGGCTGCGCACACGAGCCTCGGCTTCAACCGGAATTCCGTGTGCCATCGCATCACGGTAGGTATCAAGAAGTGCGTCGAAATCGTCGGGATGGATGATGGCGCGGAGCCGCTCGGTCTGCGTCACGGCCGCTATGGAGCCAAGGTATTCGCGCGCGGCCCGATTCACAAAGGTTACAGTCGCGTTCGGCTCCAGGACAAACATATGCTGCGGCACTGCATCCATGACCTGCTCGAGATGCCGGGCACCCATGTAAATCGCCGAGTCCAGGCCGATGAACTTCTCGAGCGCCTGCATGTCCATGGTTGGAAGAGCCGGTTGGTTTGAGCGAGTCATGCCAAGTACCGGCGCTTCATTCACGCCGATCGAGTCGATTTCAACTTCGGAAACTAGGTAGCTCATTGCAACTCTCCACTGCGATCTGAATGTTTGATGGTGCTACTATGCCGCCGTTCTCATGGGGGCGCATCTTGCAATAAGCAGTTTTTTCAGTATCGCCGTCGGAGGTTTTTGGAATACCACTTTCGGGTAGTGAGATTTCCGGGGAAAAACTAGCACAGCGGCAAGCTAATGCGAGCGGATATACGGGCGCACGAGATGAAGAGAGTTTAGGAGCGGACGGCGCGGGCAATCACGATCTTCCGCCGGCCAAAAAGGTAAGCATCGATCGAGATTGCACCTGGTCCTAACAAAGCAACGGCTATGGCCACAGCAATGATCTCGAGATTCGGGAAGTCCGAAAAAGGGGCACCCCATGCAGGATGCCACAAATAAACCGCCATCTCCCCAAGCGCTGAAACGCCCGCCACAAGCGGGGTCAGGAGGCCGAGCACGAAGCAGGCTCCCGCTCCGACTGCGAGTGCGCCAAGAGCGGAGACTTCGAAATTGACGGTCAAAGAACCGAGCAGGCAAGCCAACCCTTCGCTGAGCAATCTCGCACCGACCGCGACGCGTAGCACGAGCAGACCAAGGGCCGGCAAACCGCGCGGGAATTTCGCGTACCATCGCTGCAAGTGCTAGCCTCCTGCGAACGCCGTGCTGGAACGTTCTGATCAAACATAGCTCGGCTGCAGGGGACCGCGAATCGCCCGAATTCCGAATTTTCGAATACTACTAAAGTGATATTGCGCGGTGAGCCAAAAACGAGGGCAGCTGCCACTTCAGAGGTGGATAATTCCGCGGCGAACGGCGATCGTAATGGCTTGGGTGCGGTCGTGCGCGCCTAATTTTTCCATGATGTGCTTGATGTGAACCTTGACCGTCCCCTCGGAAATGAAGAGTCGCTCAGCGATGTCGCGATTGCGGTTGCCCTCCGCAACCTGCTGCAGAATTTCGACTTCGCGACTGGTAAGGGCTTCGTCACTCAGATGGTTCGCGAGGTGGGCAGCGATTTCCGGAGGAATTGCTTTTTTGCCGGCATGCACTTTACGGATGGCATCGAGCAACTCTGCCGGCGGCATGCTCTTCAACATGTAGCCTCTGGCTCCGCCTTCCAGCGCTCGTTGCATCTCAACATCGCCTTCCGATGAGGTGACGATAATGACGCGAGCCTCGGGGAACTCGCTCCGGATCGTGATCATGGCATCAATCCCACTCATGTCCGGGAGCCGAACATCCATGAGAGCGATATCAGGCTGGTGCTCGCGAAAGAGCTTGATCCCGTCGCGGCCGGTGGACGCCTGGCCCACGATTTTCATGTCCCTTTGATCGTTGATTAATGCCGCGACCCCCTCGCGAACAAGGGGGTGATCGTCGATGCTGAGCACACGAATCTTCGCCTGTTCGTTCATTCGTGCTGTTCCTTACCCGATGGCTGCAAGTTCTTGCTGCGCCTCTGCAGGTCGAAGCGACGCAACCAGCTCCAGAATTGAGGTGCGGAGGCATCTTGAAATGCTAGCGGGCGGGAAATCGAAAATTCCACTTCCGTTCCGGCATTGATACCACTTGATACTGCGAGCTTTCCTCCGATTTTTTCCGCGCGCTCGCGCATGCCAGCCAGACCCCAATGTCCCTCGCGGCCAGTCTTCAATATTTGGGGGTCGATTCCGCAACCGTCGTCGCGGACGGTCACACCAAAATTGCGTGAAGCATAATCTATCTCGACTTCGATCTTCGTGGCGTGAGCGTGGCGGAATGCGTTAATGATAGCTTCTCTGGCGATGAGATAGGCCTCGTCACGAACCAATGGCCGCAGCACTCGCGACTCGCCCTCGGTAGCCACCAGAAAATCGATGTTTTCCGGGAGAGCGAACTCCTTGGGAAGCAGTGAAAGCGCTTGCTCCAGCACATCGGAGGCTGGCTGCGAGGAACGAAGAGAGCGGAGAGCTTGGCGGCCATCCTGACTGACCTGCCGCAGTAACTCTAACCCGCGCTGCAGCGCAGGTCTTGCCGGCGAATCCTGCTGCAACCGATTATTGGCCAGATCAAAGTGGATGGAAGCACTATAAATTCCCTGCAAAAGGGTGTCATGCAAATCCTGCGCGATGCGCGTCCGCTCCGCCAGCCTCTCCTCGAAGCGGACGCTGAGCAGCCGCGTCAATCGCTGCATGCGGATGCGATACACGGCGAGTGCTGTCAGTCCTGCGCACAGCAGCAGGGCTGACCGAAACCACCAGGTCTGCCAGAGGCGGGGCTCGACATCTAAGTCGACTGCCGCTTCCGAACTATTCCACTGACCGTCACTATTGCTGGCCAGCACGCGGAAACGATAACGTCCCGCTGTGAGATTGCCATAACTAGCTTCTCGCGACCCCTCGGGTTGACTCCAGGCTTTATCAAACCCATCCAGCCGGTAGCGATATCGGACGCGGTCTGCGTCGGCCAGACTGAGCCCAACAAAGCGAAACGTAATCTCTTCCCGCCCGGCCATGACTCTCAAAGGATTTCGAGGATCAAGTGCATCCCCATCTTCCAGCACCGATTCGATTTCAACCAGGGCCGGAGCGGAATTCATGGTCGCACGAGCCGGATCGACAGCGGAGAGACCGCGATTGGTGGAAACCCAGATGCGCCCGTGCGAATCGACCACAACAGATCGATCACGCTTCACACCTTCTGTGTCCTGCAGGCCGTCGGCAAGCGTGTACTCTCGAATATCTGTGTCGGTCAGGACGTTGTCCGTTGAAGTCGAGTCCATCATGCGCAGCACATGACCCGAGGTTGCAATCCAGAGCCAGCCATTTCTGTCTTCGGCAATTCCGAGAATTGGCTCGTGCAAAGACGCCACGTTGGCTGCGACCGTGTGGATCTGGCCAGCATGGAAGAAAGCGAGCCCTTGAGTCGTTCCGATCCAGAGGACTCCACGGGAGTCCTCCAATAGAGAATCGATATCTTCCGACGGCAATCCGTCTGCAATGCGGTAGGTTCGCCAGCTACCGCTGGACATCTCACTGAGACCATCGGGCGTCCCAAACCAAATGCCGCCGTCGGCGCCTTCCGCGATGGCCGACACTGCGTTCGATGCCAGGCCGTTGGCCGTTGTGTAAGTCGTGAAGTGTCCGTTCTTCAGCTGGCTGACTCCCGCGGTAAGCGTCCCGGACCAAACTGTGCCGTCGCGAGCCTCGAGGACGCTGTAAACGCTGTTCTCGGCCAAGCCGTCGGACTGAGTGTAGGTCTGTGCCTTAAGAGCACCGTGCACCGATAGCAGGTGAGTAAGGCCTCCTTGCTGTCGCCCCAGCCATAAACTATCCGGTCGATCGCTGCTTATGGAGTAGATGACGTCGTGGGCAAGTCCGGCGGCGTCGACGGATGCGTATTTTCCTCCCTTGAGCGAGAGCAGCCCTCCCTCGGTCGGCGCAATCCAGGAGTAATCGTCAGGATCGGCAAATACAGCTCCGGGGCTTTCCGAATGCGGCAGAGAATAGGTGACGAACGCGCTATCGTGGAGACAGTCAATGTGCTCTGCACCACCGATCCACAGGTTTCCTTCCCGGTCTTCGAACAACGCCGTCACACCATCCGGCGACGGTGATGCCCGCGCAAAGAAAGAGACTCCAGTCTCATTGATGCGAGCCAGTCTCTGAGCCGTACCCACCCAGATATTGGAATCGCGGTCACGAGTGATGGAAAGCACGTCGACATTCGAGAGCGAAGAGGGTACGCCTCTGCGGGTCAGTTCTTTTCCGTTCCAGAGCAGGATGCCTTTGTTGGTTCCAACCCAGAGCTCCTCATTACTGAGTGGCAGGACGCAATTGACGCGCAAGTTCGGAAATGGAGACGAGACGGCATGAACGCCGGCTTCGTTGAGAAAGAAGAGCCCTCGATCTGCAGTTCCAAGCCAGATTTTTCCGTCACTGGTCGAGGCGAGAGAAATCACCGCTGCGGTCGGTTCTATCAATCGATGAACTGCGAGTCCGGTAGACCAAGTGAAATCTGGCGGGACTTCGTTGCGGTTTTGTCCTGATTGCAAAGACTCCGACGCAGTCACAAAATTGTCATTCTTGTAGACCAGCACGCCCATGGCGAGCGAGGAAAGCGCGATGGAACTCCCCGGTCCCTGGCCGATGGCGGTGACACCATTTTCGGCTTCGCCGCGCATAAGACTGAAGTTCCCGTCACGGTAGCGGAGGAGTTTCGTGTTCTGTAACAAGATCCACAAGTTCCCCTGAGTATCGGCGAACAGTTTTCGCACCCCGCCGATGGCGAACGATGCCGGTTTCGCCTGCACAAACTTGCGAAAATTTGTGCCGTCAAAGCGAACCAGTCCCTTATCGGTTCCAATCCAGAGATAGCCGTCGCGAGTTTGCGCAATCGAGGAAACAGAACCCCCGGGAAATCCTTTCTCAGTCCCCCAGGAGACGTGAATGTACTGTGAGACCATCCGGTTGGGGTCGATTGCAAAAGAAGAGACGGCATAGCAGAGGACGGCCACTCCGGCAACAGTCAACCGGAAGTAGAGGCAGGCTCGACCCGCACGACTACGGAAGATATTCGAACTTCTCGATAACAACTTCGTTCCCCTTCTGGAGAGGATACTTGTCGCTCGGAACTACGTAAAAGTCCAGCTTGACCTGCTCCTGACCCGGTGCCGGAACACCGGAAGCGAATTCGTGCTCAGCGATAACGGCGCCGGTTCCGTTATCTGATCCCCGGGTCGTTTTGAAAATGACACTTCCAGATTTCCAGAGCATGGAATATGTCAGACGTCCCGCAGGCGCGGTGAAGGGATATGTGTTTCCGGGGATATAGAAGGGTTGCACACCGAATTGCGCGTTGCTCTTGCGGGTCGCGTCACCCCAACGGCTGAGTTCGACGTCCATCTCACGGTAGTACTGATCTCCGTGCCACTCGTCGAACGTATACATGCTGAGAACGGCGGCGGGTTCCAATTGCGAGATGTCGCGAACGGTCAGAATGTAAGTGCCGTATCCCAGACTGCGGGTCAGCGATAGCTGAGCACAGTCCCATACATCCGACTTTTTCGTGATTTTCATATGCAGAACGCCGCTCGGATCAGTCCATACATCATCGGGATCGTACACGTTGTACGCACCTCCGCGATTGCTTGCGATGGTGCGCACCGCCCAATCGTATCCGCTAAACTTCAGAGGTTTTGTAGGGGCGAATGTCGGCGAGCCCGTGCCTTTCACGATCGCGACGGAAACGACGGAACCACCCGCCGTAGGAGCGATATCCAAAGTGGCGGACGGATGGTAGCCGGGCTCGACCAGCAAGGCGGCGTAATCCAGTCCGAGGTGAGTCGCGGTGCTCCAAGTCGAGTCCGATTGGACCGGAACGAAGGGATGATCGAAATAAGGCTGAACCCACCACGGCCCACTATGAGCATAAATAACGATCTGCTCGCCGGGGCGGAAACCGTGGACGCGTCCCGAAATAATGTCGACCTTGTCCGGGCCGCCCTGCTCTGCGGGAGGGATTTTGGTGAATTCAATCGGAGGACGGCCGTCGGCCCTTCGCGATTGACAAGCGCTTAACGAGAGACAAAATGCCAGCAGCAATGCTGCCAGGAGCTCCGGTAAGCGTGATCGGGATTTCATGCCCACTCTGTTCTTCCCCGTGTCCGGACAATCTTATTACATTCGTGGCGCTTACATCCGTGCTGCCGGACACGAAGACCTACAGCAAGCCAAGACGCAGCGTCTACCGTCGGTTTCATCGAAGCATAGCCCGACTTCTCCCCATCCAATGTCTCTCTTGTTCGTTTTCCTGAAAACAGAACACGGTCACGAAACTTCGTGAGTTTCCCAGCCTTCGGAAAGCTCCAGATCAGCCAATAACCTGTCCTTCCAACGACTTGCGATTTGGCGCGCGAGTTGCATTTCCGCAAGAGGACGATCACAGCGGAACTTGAAAGGAGACAACCGGGAAAAGGCGGGCAAGCGGCAAGATCGCAACGTGAGCCAACCTGTGCCGATCTGAAGCGATGTCGCAACTTATTTTGATTCCCGGCTTGTTTTGCGATCGAAGGCTGTGGAGAGACCAAGTCGCAGTGCTTGAGAACTATGCCGATCTCAGCATCGCCGACATCACTCCGCAGTCGACGATTGCGGAAATGGCAGCCGCCGTCCTGGAAAACGCTGACGACAATTTCTCGCTCGCCGGATTCTCGTTGGGGAGTCAGGTCGCGTTGCAGATCATGAACATGGCGAGACATCGCGTAGAACGACTGGCGCTTCTGAGTGCCACCCCTGGCGGACTGGTTCCCGCGGCGGAAGCGAGCATCCGCCACGCAATCGAGATGATTGAAAAAGGTCGCTTTGAACAATATCTGACCGAAGCTTATCCCACGTATTTTGCGGTGCGTGGGGCAAATGACGGCGCTTTCCGGCTCACATTTGTGCGGATGGCACGCGCGGTTGGCGAAGAGGCTGGTGTGCGACAGATGCGGGCGCTACTGGCAATTCGGGGTGCATTTTCAAATCTCGATCAAATCAA
This sequence comes from Candidatus Sulfotelmatobacter sp., assembly GCA_030039195.1. Taxonomy (GTDB): domain Bacteria; phylum Acidobacteriota; class Terriglobia; order Terriglobales; family Acidobacteriaceae; genus Sulfotelmatobacter. The sequence continues at coordinate 4,493 of JASHQK010000447.1, read as the reverse complement.
TTGCCCGACTGTAATCGTCGGTGGCCGAGAGGATCGGCGGACGACGCCTGAGGCTCATCGACAGCTGGCTGAAGAAATTCCGGGATCCAGGCTGGTAATGATCGACGGTGCGGCACATTTCACACCGATCGAGCAGCCCGGCCAAGTCGCAGATGTCCTGCGCGATTGGATTACCTGCAAGTAAAGGCGAGAGATTAAATCTCAAAACATGACTATCTATAGGAGTAATGAAATGAAAAACACAGTGTGTCTTGCTCTCATAATTCTTGCGGTGCTTCCGGCTGCGGCGCAGAAAGCGGCGAGCGCAAGCTGCCTCACGAACGGAAACTCCGCGGCTGCCCTGGGCCGGGACTACGCGGCTCGCGTCGACGGGCTGCTCCGAGAAGCTCACGCCAACTTGCAGAAGATTTCCGAACGAATGGAAGCGGGAGAACTGACCCCGCAACAAGCGCGGGAATTGAAACTCGACGCCACGCGCGACATGATCGCGCGCCTGGACACGATTTCGGCCATTTACGATGCGCGGCTTGACTGCGCCGACACAGAGTCGGGTGTGTCCAATGCGGCCGCAACGAGTGGCGCCGGGCATTCCACAACTCACAGCAAAGGCACGGTAAGCGTGGAGGAGCTCAGGCGCGAAGCGACCGCCGCCGCGTCAACTTCAAGCCCCTCAACTCCAAACGCTGCGGGAGCTGCTCGATGAATGTGATTCAGCATGTGCTCTCTCGGCTGAAAGTTGTCGGCGTAACAGACTTCTTTGGAGTTCCCGGCGATTTTGCTTTTCCCGTAAATGATGCGATCTGCACGGATCGGGATTTACGGTGGATCGGTTGCTGCAACGAACTGAATGCAGCCTACGCGGCGGATGGCTACGCGCGAATCAGAGGCGTTGGAGCCATCTGCACGACCTACGGCGTGGGCGAACTTAGCGCGCTTGCAGGTATTGCTGGTTCGTGCGCAGAGCATCTGCCCATCTTCCATCTGGTCGGAGCGCCCAGCATGTCGGTACAAGCTGCGCATGCCTTGATGCACCACACGTTGGGGAACGGCGAATATGACCTGTTCCACCGGATGTCACAGCCGGTCGTTTGTGCCAGTGCCATTATGACGCCACAGAACGTCGCGCACGAGACTGAACGCCTGATCGCGGAAGCGCTGTATCATCGGCGGCCGGTGTACATGGCGTTCCCGGCCGATCTTGCCACGCAGCCCGTACTGGGCTGTGCGCACCCGGTTTCGATCGGCTATAGCGATCCGAACTCCCTCGCGGCCGCAACCGAAGCAATCGTTTCAGCTCTTGCCAAAGCAGACTCGGCGTGCATTCTGCCCGGTATTCTGGTTGCCCGTGTGGGGCTGCAGCCGGAATTGTTGGCTCTTGTGAATACGTCCGGGCTGCCCTTTGCGACCATGTTCATGGCGAAATCTGTGCTTGACGAGCAGCATCCGTCTTATATCGGAATGTACGACGGTAAGCTAATGAATCGTGGCTTACAACAATTCGTCGAGGGATGCGATTCAGTGCTCGCGGTTGGCACATTGTTGACGGATTTCAATACTGGCGCATTTACCGCGCAGCTAGATCCCCGCAAGTTGATCAATATCTCGCATCATCGTGTACAGATCGGGTCGAAGGTGTACCCGAATGTTGAGATGCGAGACATTCTCATGAAATTGGCTGAGTCATGTCCCCGGCGCGACTGGGGTGTGAGCATCCCTCCATCCTCTCTTGGTTCACCAGTCGGTTCGGGCTCAGATCCAATTACAGCCGATGCACTTTATCCGCGCTGGGAAAATTTTCTCGAGGAGGGCGACATCGTAGTAGCCGAAACTGGCACAGTATCCATGGGACTTGGATTCGCGCGGATGCCATCGCGAGCTTCGTTTCACAATCAGACGCTATGGGGGTCGATCGGATGGGCTACGCCGGCCGCATTCGGAGCGGCTTTGGCCGCACCCGAGCGACGCGTAGTGCTCATGACCGGAGACGGAGCGCATCAGTTTACCGCGCAAGAGATCTCGCAGTTTGCCCGTCGGAACCTTCGACCAATTATCTTTGTTCTTAATAATTCGGGATATCTGATCGAACGGTTATTGTGCAAGGACCCCGCTATCACTTACAACGACATTGTTCCATGGCGCTATGCTGAACTGCCCAACGTCTTGGGATGCAGTGACTGGTTCACGGCCCGTGTGGATACCTGCGGCGAACTCGACGAGGCACTCAGTCGCGCATCTACCGCAAAGACTGGGGCCTACATCGAAGTAGTTACGGATCGCTATGCGGCATCGCCCCTGGCTCTCAAACTTCACGATAGCCTGCAGACACTGTATAAGTCGTGAGCAGCCCAAGAGCGAGTGGTGGCACCCCCCCGGCCGTCTCCTTCTCGCGAACTTTCGTCAATTCGCGAACCCTTCACGGACCTGACCATGGCTGAATCGCGCATTCGCTGACCCGGAGAGCAGTACCACCGAAGACCCAAGAATTCTCTTGACACCAATCCACCAATGGATGTAAAAGTCTCCCTCATCCAAAGAGAGCGAGCGCTCGCTTTGAATCTGGGGAAGCTGAACAAGGACGCATGCCCAAGCTGCTCGACGGCACGATCGAGAAAAACAAGCTCAAGATCGAGCGCGCCGCGCTTCAGCTTTTCACGCGAAAGGGTTTCCACGGTACGACCGTCCGGGAAATCGCGAAGAAGGCGGGGGTGTCGATGGGCAAGCTGTACATCTACTACGACAGCAAAGAGGACATCTTCATCGATCTCGTGCATCACCTGGGGCGCAAGATGGAGGCGATTCGGCAAAAGGACCTGATTCCCTTGATGGCCTCACTTGATCCCGAGTCGTTGCGCAAGCTTGCCAAAGCCATTGGGCGGGTGGTCGCAGAAAACCTGGATTATTGGCGTTTGATGTACATCGATGTCGTGGAATTTCGTCATAGACATTTCATTCATAGCTTTCGGGAAATCGCTGGCGGCCTCCGTATGTATGCCAACGCGGTCATTCAAACCTCCAAGATCGCCTTTCCGGACGGAGTGGATCCTTCCCTCGCCTACACCGCCATCTATTTGCAATTCTTCACCTACTTCCTGGCTGAGGAGCTGTTTGGAGCCAAGCGGCACCTGGGGATGAGCGACGACGAAGCCATCGATCAACTCGTTCTTCTTTACACAGGAGGGCGCAGCAAATCGCAGGCGATGAGCCTCGTTTCAAGAGCAAAGGAGAACGCATGACCACGACGTCACGCTGGACCATCACATCCTGGATTCTCGGAGCCTTCTTCTGGCTTGCGCTTGTTGCGCAGGCACAATCTCCCACGACCGGCCAGATCACGGGAGTGGTGAAGGACCCTAGCGGCGCCGTAGTGGGCGGAGCGCGGGTGATCCTTACCAGCGCTGCCGGTGTGCAGCGGGACAGCACCAGCGACGCCGCCGGGCATTTTACCTTTGCAGTCCTTCCCCCCGGCGCCTACAAGTTGGAGGTGGAAAAAACGGGCTTTGGGAAGGCAAATGTAGAAGGTGCTGTGGTGCGGATCACGGAAACAACCAGTCTGGAGATTCATCTGGCCGTAGCCGAACAAAAGGCAGTGGTTGACGTCATGGCCGAGCCAGCTCTGGTCGAGACCGAAAATGCGGCTCGTGGAACCGTGATTCAACAGGATCAGATTCGCCAGCTTCCGCTGCCCACCAGAAACTTTCAGCAACTCCTCACGCTCACACCGGGAACCTCCGGCCCGGTGCAAAACTCGTCCGAGCTAGGCCGAGGCGCCGCTCCTATCTATGTCGACGGGAATCGCGCGACCTCGAATTCAGTCCTCATCAACGGGACGGATGCCAATTCAATCGGCACCGGTTCGACGCCGAATCTCGCAGTGCCCGCCACCGATTCACTGCAGGAATTCATCGTCCAGACCAGTCAGTACGATGCGTCCCAAGGCCGCGTTGCCGGCGGAATCATTGCTGCCGTCACGAAATCGGGAACGAACGACTTTCATGGCAATCTCTATGAGTTCTTTCGCAACGATGCGCTCAACGCCAACAACTTTTTCCTGAATCGCGCCTCAGTTCCGCGACCACCCTATAAGCGGAATCAATTTGGGGGAACGTTGGGCGGTCCGCTCGTAAAAGATCGTGTCTGGTTCTTCGTCTCCTATCAGGGAAGCCGGGAGCGCAATGGCACGTCCTTGTTGAACTCGGTTGGAACAGTGGTGGTTCCGGACAATCTCACGAACGACAGGTCCAATGCAGCCATTGCTGCATTGGGCTCGTCTTTTGGAGTCGCAACCGTCGACCCGACCGCGCAATTTCTTCTCCAGGCTACTTTGCCCGACGGATCTTTTGTGATTCCTTCAGCGCCAACCAACTGTGTGCCGGTTGACGGCTTCTGCAGCACACCGGTTGTCGCCATTTCGACCTTCCGCGAAGACCAGTTCAACGCGAATCTGGATTTTCAGCTGTCGACCGCAAACCGCTTTTCGGCGAAGTTCTTTGACG
>JASHQK010000446.1 GCA_030039195.1 Candidatus Sulfotelmatobacter sp. | reverse complement strand
CCAACGGCTGATCGGAACGAGTGAACTCGTGCACTTCCCGATTTCTACAAAGTTGGTTCCTTTTTCGCGGCCGCGAGAAAATCCCACCCAACCAAAACCGCCCTTCGACTTCGCTCAGGGCAGGCTCGGGGCGGGGCAGCGCGCTCGAGCGCGCTCTGTCGAGAATCCCACTTCTCGCAAAACCGGCGAGGAGTGGGGCACCCCACGATCGACGGTAGAATAAGCCATCTATGACTGAATCGACTGCGAGCTGTATTTTCTGCCGCATCATGCGGAGCGAGATTCCGGCCAGGAAGGTTTACGAAGATGAACATGTTTTCGCATTTGAGGACATCCATCCGCAGGCGCCGACGCACGTGCTGATCGTTCCCAAGAAACATTTTGCCGGACTCAAAGAGGCGCAAGCCGAGGATGCGGAAGTGATTGGGCGATGCCATCTGGTGGCGGCTCAGATCGCGCGCCAGCGCGAAATCGAGCACGGATACCGCACTTTGCTGAATGTCGGACCGGGAGCAGGGCAATCGGTGTTTCATCTGCACGTGCATCTGCTGGGCGGGCGAAGGCTGAGTTGGCCGCCGGGATAGACGTGAGACGGACTGCGCTTTACTGCACGGTGGGCGTTTCGCCTTCGGCGGCGCCATGGCGGCGGAGCAACTGCGGCAAGTTCTGGGAGAAGGCGGAACGCGGCAGCACCATGTCGCATCCGACTTCATGCGCCCGCTGCTTCAGGTCTCCCTGCACGTGCGACAGGAATCCGATGATGGACGTGCCCTTTTTCAGCTTGCTCTTCAGTTTCGGGATGAGCGAGAGCGGCTTGGCGCTGGCGTTGTTGAGATCGAAGATGATCAGCGACGGCTTCTCGTCGCCATTCTGCTGCATGCGCTCCAATAGATCTTTATCGGTTTTGACGAACTCGACCTTCACGTTGAGCTTGCGGGCGGTTTCCTGAATTTTGGCCAGGAAAAAGAGGTCTTCGATGAAGGCGAAGATGCGGGAGTTTCCGTTTTCGCTGGCCGCGGGCAGAGGCTCGGGGTCGGGCTGTGAAAATTGCGGAGCGAAGCCCGGACGGGAACGTCCGCCTTTGTGGCCGTTGTTGCCCGCGAGTGCAGCACGGTAGCTGTGGTCCATGGGAGCGGTATAGATGCCGTCCTGATTCTGACGGTTCTGGGCTTGTCCATGGCGCTGGTTGTGTTGGCGGTGTCCGCGGCGGCGTCGGCCTCGTCCTCCTCCACCGGAGGGTCTTCCTCGTCCTGGTCCTGCGTTCATAGTCCTCTCAAGCTGTGGTTACGAATGGCTACAAAATCGTGCAACTGGGCGAAGTGCGCATTGCGACGGCATGACCTGGTGACGCGGGCCATTGGTGCGCACGCTTTCTGTGTCCTGCGAGATTGCGGAATGCGGCTGGACACACCGTGAAACGAACCCCAAAATTGCTACAGTGAAGCGAATTTTTGCCAGCGATATCTCTGTCTTAGTAACCGGGCTTCCGTAAATCGGATCCGTGTGCGCCGCCTCGGAGCGGTGGCGCAAAGGGCCTGCGCGGGAACGAGGCCCGAATGAGAACAGTAATATGGTACTCGTTCTGGTGGTTGCGATGCAAGAGGCCGCGGGGCGGAGTTTTGCACAGATGGACATGTCTCGGGGATTGTGATTCCTGGGGGCGCCGGTCCGCTTCGATAGGCCGCACCGCCTGATCATGATCCTGCAGGTTCGTTAGAGATGTTGCCGGCCATTCTGGTTGCGGATTATTATTCGGCGCTCACCGTTTGCGTTCCTTGGCGGATGCGGGGTTCATTCCGCTACCTGGTTCTGCACCTGATCTCGCAGTTGGCGATATTCGGGTTCAGAATCCAGAACCGGAATAGCGGGATCACCGGTCAACATGCTGGCCTCGCGCCGTTCAAAGGCGATCTTGAGATAGGAAAGCGCTTCCTGGGTTCTGCCCAAGGCGGCATAAGTCAGGGCGAGGTCGTAAGCCGAACCGAGCCCGCGTCGAAACAAATCCTTTTGAACCGGCAATTCACGTTCCCACATGGCTTGCAGGCCACCGGCCGCGAATCCCTGCTGGCGCGCGTCTACGAGAGCCAGCCCAGCCTGATCGTGGCGCAACGCGGCCATTTCCCTCCACTCGAGAAGCGCGTTGGGATAGTCGTTCTGTTCCCAGAGAATTCGTCCCAGATAATCGTGAGTAGAGGAAAAAGACGGTTGGGCTTTTTCCAGTTGTCTAAGCAAGGTCAGGCCGTCATCGTGGCGCCCCGACATCCACAGGAGAAGACCTTTATCGGCCAGAATGGCGCTGGAAGAAGGTTCGAGGCGCTGGGCCTGCTCGATTTGGTCGAGCGCCTCGGGATAGCGGTGAAGAGCCAGAAGATAGGTGGCGTACCAGTGGTGAGCACGGACGAAGTTGGGATCAAGTTCCAAGGCGCGGCGGAACTCGCGTTCCGCAGTTACGCCTCGCCACGACCACCAGAAAGTAACAAAGGCGAGTGAATTGTGCGCCTCGGCGGAGGAGTCGTCCAGTTCCACCGCACGCTGGGCTGCCGCTAAGGCCCGCGGATATGCCTCGCCGGGGGGCATGGCGCCGAATTCGCGGAGCAGGTTATAGCAGTCCGCCAGGCCGACATAGGGCTGGGCATCGGTGGGATCTTTCACGATCGCCTGGGTGAAGTAATCAATGGCTTGATTCAAGTCCTCGGGGGAGCGGCGGTCCCAGTAGTACCGGCCCTTGAGATAAAGCTCCTGTGCTTCTGGATTTGGAGTGTGGCGCCCGGCTGCGGCCTTGAAACTCAACCCGCGATGTCCGATGGAGAAGAAGACAGCCAGAGCGCTGGCGAGGGCTACCGGCGCAATCCAAGCCAGGGCGCGGCTTAGGGGAAAGCGGCCGGTGACGGTTGTACTGGCGCTGGCAGTAACTGCGGCCCTGGGCGTGGGGGAATGCGGTTGAGCTGCCAAATCTTCGCCCGACTCGGAATCCTCTTCCAATTCCTGGCGGCGTCCCTTGAGCCAATCGGCTAATTCGTCGGTGTAAGCGAAGACGCTGCCGCGGCCACTGCCGGGAACGCGATGGATGGGCAGGCCGCGCTCGGCTTCCCAGCGTTTGACGGTGCGCTCGGCGCGTCCGAAAAAGGCGGCGATTTCCTTCCACGAGTCCAGTCTTCGGCCAGTGAGGGGATCACGATTGGCTGACATATAGGGAAATGGCCTGTGATGACCTGAAAGGGCCCGAGATGCCTGTTGCCCGGGGGAGCAAGGCCGCGACAGTATAGCGCGATTTGGGGCGCGCCGTTCCCCCACCAAAGGGCATCGGAACGGCACGAAATGGGGACCACGCAGGGCAAGTTGAATATTCGGATTAACAGCTTAGGAGGGATTGCCATGTCCCATAGGATGGCTTGCTTTGTTTTTATGTTCTGGTTGGCGACGGCGGGCATCTCGCCTGCGTCGACCACATTCAAGACGCTCGTAGATTTCGACGGAACGAATGGCAACAACCCAAACCACACTGCCCTGATTCAAGCCACCGACGGGAACCTGTGGGGCAACACGGTGAGCGGCGGGGCCAAGGGCGATGGCACGGTTTTTAAGATCAGCCCCGCGGGAGAACTGACTACGGTGTACAGCTTCTGCTCGCTCGCCAACTGCGCCGACGGTGAGAATCCTTACACGGCTCTAGTGCAAGCCAGCAACGGCGATTTCTATGGGACGACTTGGGCCGGCGGCGCGCACGGATACGGCACGGTTTTCAAACTTACTCCCTCGGGCACGTTGACCACGCTGTACAGCTTCTGTTCGAAGACAAACTGCACGGACGGCTCGGGCCCGGAAGGCGTGCTGGCGCAAGACAGTGCCGGGAACCTGTACGGCACGACCTATTACGGCGGGAGCAGCAACGACGGCACGGTGTTCAAACTGACCCCGGCTGGAGTGCTGACCACGCTGCACAGCTTCAGCGGAACGGATGGAGCGAATCCGGCCGGCGGCGTGATTTTGGTCAGCGGAGTTTTCTACGGGACCACCTACTTCGGCGGAACAGACAACGACGGCGCGGTTTTCAAGGTCACTGGGACAGGGGCCTTCACTACGCTGCACAGCTTCGCCTACACCGACGGCGAAAGGCCCACTGGCTGGATGGTGAGCGTCGATGGCAACTTCTATGGGACGGCCGCGTACGGCGGAGCCAATGGCGACGGCACGGTTTTCGAGATGACCCCGGCCGGAACCGTGACCACGCTTCACAGTTTCTGCTCGCTGGCTAACTGCGCCGATGGTTCCATACCGACTGCGGGTTTGATGCAAGCCACAGACGGGAATCTTTATGGACTGACTTACACAGGCGGCGGGACGTACGACTCTGGAACAGCGTGGGAACTCAGCCTGAAGGGAGTGTTGACCGTTCTGCACGCCTTCGACGGCAACGACGGTAATGCCGAGCAGGGCGGATTGGTACAGGACACGAACGGGGATTTCTACGGAATGACGTCCGGGGGCGGCAGCGACGGAGACGGCACGGTGTTCAGCATCGCGACCGGATTGAAGGCGTTCGTCACGCTCGAGAGCACGAGCGGGACAGTGGGATCGAAGGTGGGGATTCTGGGCGACGGGTTCGACTCGGCGTCGGTGGTGAAGTTCAACGGATTGAAGGCGACTTCCACGTTGACGGAGGCAGGGTTACTGACAGCCACGGTACCGGTGGGAGCGACGAATGGATACGTCACGGTTACGACAGGAACGACCACGCTGACGAGCACGCAGCAGTTCATCGTGCTGCACAACATATGGAGCAGGGGAGCTGCGATGCCGACCGCGCTGCAGGGGGCGGTTGCGGGCGTGATCGACGGGAAGATATACGTTGTGGGCGGCGCGACGAATAAGGAGACTGTTGCCCTCAACCAAATCTACAATCCGGCCACAAATACATGGACAACCGGCGCGGCGATGCCGACGGCTCGTTGGGCAGCGGCAGGCGCGGTAGTCAATGGCGTTCTTTATGTCATTGGAGGAAACCCGAGCAACTCCCAGACTAATGTGGTTGAAGCCTACGACCCCTCCACCAACAAGTGGACGACCGAGGCGGCGATGCCGACGGCGAGAGACAGCATCTCCGCTGTGGTCGAGAACGGGATCATCTACGTCATCGGTGGCTATGCTGACGGCAGTGGTCGGCTGACGACGGTAGAAAGCTACAATCCCGCGACCAATAAATGGACCGAAGAGGCTCCGTTGGAACTGGGGAAGTCGGAACCGGCCGCAGGTTTGCTGGGTTCGACCATTGTTGTGGCCGACGGTCTGACCGACTCCGGAGTAACTGGAAATAACGAAGGTTACAACGCCACGAAAAATTCCTGGAGCACTCTCACGTCCGACCCAGAGCCACGTCAGGCTCCGTGTTCAGCGTCCGTTTCGGGATTGTTGTATTCGGCGGGCGGAACGAACGGAAGTCCGCTCACCGTTAACGAGTCGTTCAACGATGCCACAGACAAGTGGACGACACTTGCGCCCATACCCGAGGCCGTCGTCGTTGCGACAGGCGCCACCGTGAATAACCAGTTGTACTGCTTTGGAGGATCCAACAACGGGGCGCCGTTCGCGGGAACGGTTTTCAACTACGTGCAGATTTATCAGCCGTGAACCTTGTCGGGCTGCGCTCTTGCCGTTCGGGGGGATGGCGAAAGCGCGGTTCCGGTTCGGGCTCGCGGTTGATAATGGCGGGAGAAAACAAAAGCCGGGCTGGTTGGCCCGGCTTTTGTTTCCCATTGTGAAACCCGGTTCGTTGAATTTTTTTCGACGTCCCAGAGTTCTTATAAAAACCTAGCGATTCGTTGGACCCCACCGCGTCTTTTCACGCTAACAACGCGGGCTAACTTTGACTTTTCCCCAGATCGCTTTTTGCGAGTTCACCGGCTCGCAATCAGCGGTATTACATCACCAGTGCCAGGTTCTCCAGTTCGTGCTGCAAGACGGGCAGTGCGCAGCCTGCCATCTCGACGCGGCCGGCGGCATCCAATGCGGCCTTGGGAGAAACCCCATATCCGCGGCCCATCAAGAACACCTGCAGCAACTCGGCGGCCTCATAGGAATCAATCATTCCACCCTGAAGCAGGTCGTTCCGCAGAGCCGCCAACTCGGTTATCGTGAACCTGTCTTTGTCGTTCCTGAGCACGTCGTACGCCAGGTTGTCGTCCATCACCGTTTCTTTCATGGCCGTCATCACCTCCGAATCCGACCTTGACCGCTTTTGCTTCATTAGACTCATCGGCAGCTGTTCTAGTTGCATGCAATTCGAATGCCGCAAATGAGCTGCACTTCTGGGCAGGTCCCCATGAATCCCTGTAGTCCTACTAACCCCCAGAAATATCGGAAGTTGTGTGGGATTGGAGGAGGTGAATCTGGAGGGTAAGGTCCCCTTCGTAATGTCCCGTAATGTCGAAAATGACACAATGCGTCAGTTCGGGACCTGTACGGAAGGACGATATCGCGCACAGTGGTGCCCGAATTTGGGCGCTTGTGGTGGATTTCGACCACGGGCCGTTTCCCAATCTGAATTTGCCAAATCGCGTCATCCTGAGCGAAGCCGGTTTTCTGGCGGAGCGAAGCATCTCGCGAGGGGCTGCCGGACGCTCCCTGCCAGGTCCCTCTTCCCGCCCGTGAAAACGCGGGGCCTCGGGATGACGCACTCACTGAAGTTTTCCAAAGAGAGCCACTGCTCGAATCAGGACTCGATAGTGGCTTCGTCGACCAGCATGATCGGAATGTCGTCCTTGACCGGATATACGCGATGGCAGTGGGTACACTTCAAGGCTTCGGGACTCTGGCGATATTCGAGCGGCTGCTTGCAAGCGGGGCAGACGAGAATTTCCAGAAGATCTTTGGAGAGCATGATGGAGCATTGTACCCCTTCGGCGGGGCCATCCCGAGCGAAGCCGGTTTTTTCCGGCGGGGTGGGAGACGTGGGGCGCAGCGGCTCCGTTTTCAGTCCGCGCGAGATCCCCATTCGACTCCCCTCGCTACTGCTCGGGGTTCGCTCAGGGCAGGCTCTCGGCCCACGTGGCGAGGAGGCTGTTGCGAAACGCGTGCCGTCCGCTGCTGCGGACTCGG
>JASHQK010000445.1 GCA_030039195.1 Candidatus Sulfotelmatobacter sp. | reverse complement strand
GTTCGCTGATTTCTTTGAGAGCGCGGCTTCGAACCGCGCCGTGATTGAGAAGAAAAGAGGAGCCTGTTGACGCGCCTGGAAGGCGCGCCCTTTCAAATCCCCGTCCGAGATTCTTGTCTCAATGTTGCCCGATCCATTTTTCCTCAGCATTTTTCGCTTTGCGCTCTTTTCGCGCGCGCGCAAGCCTGATAAAATCTCAAAAATCCACTCCCTGGAGCGAGAATGCAGGCTATCCTTGCGCTGGAAGACGGGCGAGTCTTCCGCGGCAAAGGTTACGGCGCCAAAGGCGAATGTTACGGCGAAGTCGTTTTTAATACCTCCATCACCGGCTACCAGGAAATCTTCACCGACCCTTCGTATTCCGGACAGATCGTCGTTCTGACCAACCCGGAAATTGGAAATTACGGCACCAATCAGGAAGACAACGAGGCCACGCGTCCGTGGATCGAAGGCCTGATCGTGCGCGAGTTTTCGAAGGTCAGTTCGAACTGGCGCTCGCAGCAGGTCGCCGAAGAATATCTCGAACAATTCAAAGTGCCCGTGCTCTCGGATATCGACACGCGTGCGCTGGTTCGGCATCTGCGCGATCACGGGGTGATGCGCGGCGTGATTTCGACGATCGAGAACGATCCTGAAAAGTTGATCGCCAAAGCGCGGTCGATTCCCAAGATGGATGGGACAGACTTGGCCAAGGAGGTCAGTACTAAACGCTCTTATGTGTGGGAAGTCGGCGAGCGCTCGCACGAACCGGTCGCGGTCGTCGGGGTGAAAGACGAACCGCCGCGGTTTCATGTGGTCGCCTACGATTTCGGCATCAAGCAGAACATTCTGCGCAAGCTCCGCGCCGAAGGATGCAAAGTCACCGTCGTTCCCGCGCAGACTCCTTCGGAAGATGTGCTGGCGCTGAAGCCGAATGGAGTTTTCCTGTCGAATGGCCCAGGCGATCCCGAGCCGTGTACGTACGCGGTGGATGCGATTCGGCGACTGATGGGACGGCAACCGATTTTTGGAATCTGCCTTGGACATCAGCTGACTGGGCTCGCGCTCGGCGGCAAAACTTTCAAGCTGAAATTCGGACATCATGGTGGGAACCATCCAGTAAAACAGTTGAAGACGGGCAAGATTGAGATCACGGCGCACAACCATAATTTCGCGGTCGATCCCGATTCCCTGCCCGAGAGCGAAGTCGAACTCACGCACATTGACTTGAACGACAACACGCTCGAAGGCCTGCGGCACAAGAACTTGCCACTGTTCAGCGTGCAATATCATCCGGAGGCCGCGCCCGGCCCGCACGATTCGCATTATCTGTTCAAAGAATTCACCAAGATGATGGAGGAGTGGAGAGGGTGACGAATCGGTGCTCGATTGTTGCCATGGCGATTCTTCTCGGGTCGGTTGTCGCCGCTGCTAACGACTGCGTTGCGCCCGAACCGCCAAAAATATCTGGAGCGCTGTGCGGGAGGTTGATCGATGCTACGGGTGCTGCTGTCCCGAATGTCGGCCTTCGCGTGCTTGGAGATTCGAACAAAGTTGTTGCAGACGGGAAGGCAGACTCAAAAGGTGACTTCGTGTTTCCTGACCTCGCAAATGGGAGGTACCGCCTAACGCCAACATCTGGCGGCTGGCTGATCGAATTCGGGGAGTTTGACATCAAAGGTGCGAGGCGGACGTGCGTACATCCGGTCACTGTAAGGCTCGATCTCACCTGCTGCTGTTTCGGGTCGGGGATATCCAAGCGGAGACCATCACACTACTGAACTTTGAAAGGGCTCGCCCTCAGGCGCGCCGCAAGATGCGATGAAAAAATTGCGGCTTTAGCCGCTGAGGTCGAGCGATGAGGCCAATTCGAGAGCACGCCACCAGCAATGGCCGGACCTATATGATCACGTCCTCGACTTGGGGACGACGCGCACTTTTTCAAAACGACTGCTGGGCGCGACTGCTCATCGACACGCTTTATCATTATCGCGGCTCGACGTATCTTCTGCACGAATTCGTGATCATGCCAGATCATATTCACGTTCTGCTTACGCCGCAGACGAGTTTGGAGAAGGCTGTCCAATTCATCAAAGGCGGGTTCTCACATCGTGTGAAAAAGGAACTCGGGTCCAACATGGAGATCTGGCAAAAGGGGTTTTCAGATCACCGCATTCGTGATGCGAGCGACTATTCCCTGCATCAGGTCTACATTGACCAGAATCCGGTTCGGAAACATCTCCGCGAACGAGCGGAAGATTATCCATACTCGTCCGCGAGACCGGGATTCGATCTCGATCCCGCACCTCAGGGGCTAAAGCCCAGCTCTTGTGAGGAGCTTTCTGCGGCGCGGCTAGAAGCCGCGCCCTTTCAAGGCAAGAAAACAGCCCACGCATGTGGTGCAGAATTGCGCAGCGACAAGGAAGAGACCGCCTCATAAATGCCTAAACGTACTGACATTCGCAAAATTCTCGTACTCGGCTCGGGGCCGATCATTATCGGGCAGTCGGCGGAGTTCGATTACTCCGGTACTCAAGCCTGCAAGGCGCTCAAGTCTGAAGGCTACGAGGTTGTGCTGGCGAACTCGAATCCCGCCACGATCATGACCGACCCGGAGTCGGCCGACCGCACCTATATCGAACCACTCACACTCGAATATCTCGAAGAGATTATCCGCATCGAGCGCGAGATGTCTCCCGGCGCGGGATTCGCCGTTCTGCCGACCGTCGGCGGGCAGACCGCGCTCAATCTCGCGATCGAACTTTCCGATGGCGGCGTGCTCGAAAAATACAGCGCCACCCTGATCGGCGCGAATGTTGAGGCCATCAAGAAAGCCGAAGACCGCCTCTTCTTCAAAGATGCCATGCAGCGGATCGGGCTCGACGTGCCGAAATCCGCGCTGGTCAACAACGCAAAAGACGGACTCGAATTCGCCGGCAAAATCGGGTTCCCGGTCATCGTTCGTCCTTCGTTCACTCTCGGTGGCACGGGTGGCGGCATCGCCTACAACCGTGAGGAACTCGGCGAAGTACTTGCGCGCGGACTCGACCTTTCTCCGGTGCATGAAGCGTTGATTGAAGAATCGGTTCTCGGATGGAAAGAATTCGAGCTCGAGGTGATGCGCGACACCAAAGACAACGTCATCATCGTCTGCTCGATCGAAAATTTCGACCCCATGGGAGTGCACACCGGCGATTCGATCACGGTCGCGCCAGCGCAGACTCTGACTGACCGCGAATATCAGGCCATGCGCGACGCTTCGATCGCCGTGATTCGCGAAATCGGCGTCGACACCGGCGGGTCGAACATTCAGTTCGGTGTGAATCCGGCGACTGGACGCATGGTCGTGATCGAGATGAACCCGCGCGTATCGCGCTCTTCCGCACTGGCGTCAAAAGCTACCGGCTTCCCCATCGCGAAGATCGCGGCGAAGCTCGCTGTCGGCTACACGTTGGACGAAATTCCCAACGACATCACGCGAAAAACCCCCGCGTGCTTCGAGCCTACGCTCGATTATGTGGTGGTAAAGATTCCCAAGTGGCAGTTCGAAAAATTCCCCGGCGCCGACGACACACTCGGCCCGCAGATGAAATCCGTCGGCGAAGTGATGGCCATTGGCCGCACGTTCAAAGAAGCGCTCATGAAGGGCGTCCGTTCGCTCGACACCGGCAAGCGCGTCGGTGGCGCGAAACTCGAGCCCAAAATTCTGACGCAGAGATTGGTCACGCCGCATCCCGAGCGGCTGGCCTACGTGCAATACGCGCTGCGCCAGGGCCACACCGTCAAGCAGATCGCCGGCATGACCTCGATGGATCCGTGGTTCCTCTATCAGCTGAAGGAAATCAACGATCAGCAAATGGAACTGGAAAAGCATCCGATGGAGTCGATTCCGACCGAGGTGCTGCGGGAATCCAAGCGCATGGGATTTTCTGACGGGCGGCTTGCCGCAGCGTGGCGCCTGGAAGGACAGGAAAAAGTTCGCCATCTGCGAAAAAAGCACGGAGTCATGCCGGTCTACAAACGCGTGGACACGTGCGCCGCCGAATTCGAGAGCTACACACCGTATCTGTATTCGACCTACGAGGACGAAGACGAGGCCGCTCCCACAGACAAGAAAAAAGTCATCATTCTCGGCAGCGGACCCAATCGCATTGGTCAAGGCATCGAATTCGATTATTGCTGCTGCCACGCCTCGTTCGCATTGCGCGAAGACGGATACGAGACGATCATGATCAATTGCAATCCTGAAACCGTCTCCACCGATTACGACACCAGCGACCGGCTTTACTTCGAGCCGCTCACGTTCGAAGATGTCTGGGCTGTCTATCAGCACGAGACTTCGAAAGGCGCAGCGGTCGGCGTGATTGTGCAGTTCGGCGGGCAGACTCCACTGAACCTGGCACTGCCGTTGAAAGCTGCGGGCGTAACTGTGATCGGCACTTCGCCCGAATCGATCGATCTCGCGGAAGATCGCAAGCACTTCAACAAGCTGCTGGAAGACCTGCAGATCCCGCAGGCTCCCGGAGTGATGGCGACTTCGATCGGAGAAGCGGTCGAAGGCGCGAAGCGCATCGGATATCCCGTGCTGGTGCGCCCTTCGTACGTACTCGGTGGACGCGCCATGGTCATTGCGTATGACGAAGAATCGGTAGTCCGCTACATGAAAGAGGCGGTCGAATACTCGCATGACCGTCCGGTGCTGGTCGATCATTTCCTCGAAAACGCGATTGAAGTCGATGTCGACGCGCTCTCCGATGGAGAAGACGTGGTGATTGGCGGCATCATGCAGCACATTGAAGAAGCGGGCATTCATTCCGGCGATTCTTCGTGCGTGCTGCCCGCGGTCGACATTCCCCAGCCGTTACTGGAGCGCATGCGCGACTACACGTTCAAGCTGGCGCGGGCCCTGAAGGTCGTCGGCCTCATGAATATTCAGTTCGCCATTCCGCGCGGAAACGGAGCCAGCGGCAACGGCGCGGACGGCGCGAAGGTTTACGTGCTGGAAGTGAATCCGCGCGCGTCGCGCACCGTTCCTTACGTTTCCAAAGCAACCGGCATTCCGATGGCGAAGATCGCCGCCCGCCTGATGACCGGCCGCAAGCTCCGCGAGTTTCTGCCGGATCGCATCGCGCAGCGCGCTGATCTGGATACGGGAAGCTACTACTACGTGAAGTCTCCGGTGTTCCCCTGGAGCAAATTTCCTGGCGTCGATACCGTGCTCGGTCCGGAGATGAAATCGACCGGCGAAGTCATGGGTGTGGCCGACAACTTCGGCGAAGCTTTCGCCAAGGCCCAACTCGCTGCGGGACAGAAGCTCCCCACCGCCGGCGCGGTTTTCCTTAGCGTGAATGATCACGACAAACGCCATGTCGCTCCGGTGGCGCGCAAGTTCGTCGATATGGGATTCAAGCTGGTCGCGACAGCCGGCACCGCTGCCGTGATCGAAGCAGCCGGCATGAACGTCGAACGCGTCTACAAAGTAAAAGAAGGCCGTCCGAACGTGGTCGACTTCATCAAAGGCCAGCGCATTCAACTGATCGTCAATACGCCCAGCGGACTGGAGCCGTGGTTTGATGAAAAGGCGATTCGGCGCGCTGCCGTGACCGCGCGCATTCCAACGATCACAACTCTGGCTGCGGCCCGTGCCGCGGCCGAAGGCATCGCCGCCTTGCAGCGTGGAGAAGTGAACGTGCACGCCCTGCAGCAGCTGCACGCGGAGCGGGCCGTGGGCCGTTAGTTCGGCTATTCCCAAGCCGCCCGGGTGCACCACGAAAATTTCATTTCTGCGCCGATCGTGTTAGCATTCCTCACAACTAACGGGCCCGCGCTGATATCACTTGGGGAGTGAGCACCATGGCGCATGCCACAGTTCCTGCCACATTTGGGGCGCGATCAGGAAATCAGAAAGTAAAGATTACGCTGAAGGGCTTGGCTTGGACCGGCATCGTGTCGCTGGCTATCGGCTTCGTCTCCAAGTACGTTGTCTTTTACTATCGCCACTACGACGCGGCTTCCTTTGATCCCTACTGGCCCCGCCGCGGATGGCTGTTCCTTCACATTAATGGGGGAACACTGGCCCTGCTCGCCGGGCCCTTTCAATTCTGGACCGGACTCAGGCAACGGAATTTGAGAGTGCATCGGTGGACTGGTCGGGTTTTCTTACTCGGCGTAGCTATGGGTGTGGTCGGGGCGACCGGCCTCGCCATTACGACGACCTATGGCTGGGCGTTTGGCTTCGGCTTGATCGCCCTCGCTTGCGCTTGGCTTGTCACCACCGGAATGGCATACATCTCGATCCGCAAAAGGCCCGTGGAACTCCACAAAGAATGGATGATTCGCGCCTACGTAGTTACATTCGCCTTTGTGACCTTTCGCATTCTCAATGATTACGGTCCGACGTCTCGACTTCAGCCCGCTCAGGATAAACTTTTGACCATTACTTGGGCCTGTTGGGTCGTGCCGCTTGCTGTGACAGAGCTATGCTTCCAGTTAAGGCGGATGCGCCGAACACTGGCCGCACGCCATTAGCCTCGCCGCGCTGGTAAGCTAGAAGCATGTTGCTACACGGAATCCTGCCCCCGATCACGACGCCGTTTTATCCCGACGGCAACGTGTACTATAAAAAGCTCGAAGCCAACGTTGAGCGCTATTCTCGGACCCCGGTTGCCGGCATCGTCGTTCTCGGATCGACCGGTGAGGCGCTCATGCTTTCAGATCAGGAAAAGCGCGACGTTTTCAAGTGCGCGCGCGAGACGGCCGCACCGAACAAAGTTCTGATCGCAGGAACCGGTATTGAGTCCGCGATTGAGACGATCCGGCTCACCGAATATGCCGCCGAACTTGGCTACGACGTGGCCATGGTGCGCACGCCGCACTATTACAAGAAGCAGATGCTCCCCGCGAACATGCTGGCGTTCTATCGCACTGTGGCCGATCGCTCGCCGCTGCCGGTCATCATCTACAGCTTTCCTCAGGCGACCGGATACGACATTCCTGCAGAAGTCGTCATTGAACTGGCCGAGCATCCCAATCTTGTCGGGATCAAGGAATCGAGCGGCGATGTGGAAAAGGTTCGTCGAATGGTCGAGGCCACACGCCACATCAAGCGCAGCGCAACGGTCACCGAGACCTTCGACGCGGTTACAGCGCGCATGATGGCGGCTGCGAGCACACCGGGCAACGGCGGCGAGTTGGTTCCGGTGGGCGTATTAGCCGGCGAATCGGAATTGAAGCCATCGTCTTCCGCAGTAACCGTTGTTGGAAAATTGAAAACCCGCCCAAAGGAAGTCGGCTTTCAGTTCCTGGTGGGTGCAGCACACAAATTGCATGCCTCGCTCGATGTCGGTGCGGTCGGAGCCATTCTGGCTTTCGGTTGTGCGGCTCCGACGGCTTGCTACGAGATTTACGCCGCATGGAAAGAAGGCGATGCCGAGCTCGCCCGCATCAAGCAAGAACGGATCGCGACCGCCGCGCAGCGAATCGGCGGCGATCTCGGCGTTCCCGGAATCAAGTACGCGATGGACTTCAACGGATATTATGGCGGCTCAGCGCGGCTCCCATTCCTGCCACTCACGGCAGCGCTGAAATCAGAGATAGAAAACCTCATGGCCGATATCCGGAACTAAACAGGGCTGCCCGGGCGGGACTTCTGAATACAGAGGCTTGGCGTGCACTTGTGATTCAAATCACACCCGTGTATACTTAATTCGAACGTTCGTTCGAATTCTCCGTCGACCCATGGCGAGCCTTCCCGCTCAGAGTTCATCCACCGCTACGCCGCCGACCCGCTATGACAAGCGGATGTCCGAGATCCTGGCGCACGCCACGGAGGTCTTCCGCGAAAACGGTTACGAAGGCGCCTCCATGCGCGACCTTTCGCGCGCAACAGGAATGTCACTGGCCGGACTCTATTACTATTTCGAGTCCAAGGAACGGCTGCTGTTTCTGATCCAGAAACACACGTTCACGACGATCGTGGCCCGGTTGAAGAAAAGGCTGGAACACGTCAGTCGTCCGGAAGAACGGATCCGCGTCTTCATTCTCAACCATCTTGAATATTTCCTCGCCAATCAGGCCGCGATGAAAGTGCTCTCGCACGAGGCCGAAGTCTTGAAGAACGGATTCGCAGCCGAGTTGGCGGCAACCAAGCGCGAGTATTACCGCATCTGCGTCGGGTTGCTCGACGATCTCAAGCGGGAACGCGAGCTTCAGTTCCCCACTCGACTCGCGGTCCTGAGCCTTTTCGGCATGATGAACTGGATCTACACCTGGTACAAGCCGCGCGTGGACGCCGATGTAACCTCGATCGCGCGCGAGATGGGCGATATTTTCCTGCGGGGCGTGACGAACGGGCGCAAGGCGATCGCGAAGAAAAACGATTTCAATTCTCGACGTAAGGAGTCTTCCAATGGCAACCACCATGCAGCCGGCAAACGCTGAAGCGACGAAAACACTGATCAACTATCGAACCGACGGCGGCGTGGCCGTGATCGAGATGAACGACCCGCCCGCCAACACGTACACGTATGAAATGAATCGTCAGCTTGACGACGCGATTTTGCGCGCTCGGATGGACAACGATGTCTACGTGATCCTGCTGACCGGGGCGGGAGACAAATTTTTCTCTGCTGGCGCGAACATCAAGATGCTGGCCAGCGTCGATCCGACGTTCAAGTATTTCTTTTGTCTGCACGCCAACGAAACTCTGCTGCGTCTGGAGCACACGCCGAAACTCGTGATCGCTGCGATCAACGGACATTGCGTGGGCGGTGGATTGGAGATCGCCATGGCGGCCGACATCCGCATCGCACGCAAAGATGCAGGCAAAATCGGATTGCCGGAGGTGAACCTCGGCGTTCTTCCCGGAACCGGCGGCACGCAACGTTTGTCGCGCCTGGTCGGAAAGAGCAAAGCGATCGAACTGATGGTCACCGGCAATACGTTCTCGTTTGAAGAAGCGCAGGAACTCGGGATCGTGAACGAGATTTACGATCGCGAAGGTTTCATGGAGAACGTCATGGAATACGCGCGGCAGTTTTGTCCGCCGAATAAGGCGGCGAAGGCCGTGGGACGCATCAAGCGCTCGGTGCAGACGGGCTGGGAGATTCCGCTGGAATCGGCCTTGGCCGTCGAGCGCGAGAATCAGCAGTTGCTCTTCCAGAGCGAAGACGCGAAAGAAGGTCTGGCCGCGTATGTTGAAAAACGGCCGGCGGAGTTTAAAGCAAGATAGCTTGTGTAGGGCGGGCGCCATCGTCCGCCCCGAGCAAAAGCATAACCACAGAGGGCACCGGGGGTACACAGAGAAAAACGAATTGCTCCGTGATCCTCTGTGCTCTTCGTGGTGAAAGGTTTTCGTATGCCGGGCAAAGTAGCAAAAATCGGAACATTCAGCGATTGGATCGGTCTGTTCAACGAGTGGCGCAAGGAAATCGGCGTCAACACTGCAGACATTGAAGCATTCAACTTCGACACACTCTACGGTGCGATCGAGACAGAAGACATCGAGTTTGGCCACTACAAGGGCCGCCGCAAGTGGGAGAACCTGCGCCAGATGCCCACGCAACAAATGCGCGACGCGCTGATGAATATGATCGTCTATCAGGGCGACACCGAGTTTGCGAGCGTGGAACAGCAACGCAACCTGCTGGAAAACGCGCCGACAGACTGGGATCGTCGCGCCATCACGCGCGTGATGATCGAAGAGATGCGCCATGGCTGGCAGATGTGTGCGCTGCTGGTCGATCACTTCGGATACTCCGGCAAAATCGAAGCGCAGAAAATGCTGGAGCGGCGGGCATTCGAAAACAAACGTCTGCTGGGCGCGTTCAACGTCGATGTCGACAACTGGATGGATTTTTTCACCTACACCGACTTCGTCGATCGCGACGGAAAATTCCAGCTGCAGATGCTGAAATACTCGGCATTCGCTCCGCTGGGCCGCTCGATGTCATACATGCTCCGCGAAGAGGCGTTCCACATGGGGACGGGCAATGATGGCCTGCGGCGCATCGTGGAAGCCGGCGTGATTCCGGCGTGGCTGATCCAGAAATATCTCAACAAGTGGATTTCCAGCTCCTATGACTTATTCGGCACCGATCATTCTTCGTCGGCGCACTGGGCGTACGTGTGGGGCATCAAGGGCCGTTACGACGAACCGAAGAACGACAAAGCGGCCGACCTCGACGATTTGAACGATTACAACCGTCATTTGTATCGCCAGGAAGTGGCGGGATTAATCGAGCGCTTCAACTCTGCGCTAAAACCCGGTCAACCGAAGCTCTATGCGCCGGACATCAAGTTCAATCGCTTCATCGGCCGCTGGGCGGGACAGAAATTTCACGCCCAGACGGGCGAACCGCTCGACGACCGCGCGTATGAAGAGCATTTGAACGAATACATGCCCGGACCTGCGGATCGCAAGCTGCTGCTTGAGATCATCGGCACGGAAAAGAAATGGATCGCAGAAAAGACAGGCGCGCGCGATCCGCTGGCCACGATCGGCGAAGTGCGCAAGTCGGCGATCAACCTGTGAGCGGACATATTGAAGAGCTGACAAATTTGAAAGGGCGCGGCTTCGAGCCGCGCCGCAATTGGCAACGAATTGTAAGCGGCTTTAGTCGCTGAGGGCTGCCGGACGATGCCGTTATCGGGCGCAATTACCGAACGCATTTCGCTTGAAATCGCGCCCCCGGTGGCGCACATCGGCCTCACCAATCCGCCGCTGAATGTGATTGACATCCCAATGATGGAGGAGCTCGCAAGGGCACTGGCCGAAATTGAGGGCCGACCCGATATTTTCGCGATCGTCGTCGGCGGCGTGGGAAAGGCCTTTTCAGCCGGAGTCGATGTCGCGGCGCACACTCCCGACACGATCGAACAGATGCTGCAGAAATTCCACAGCCTGATTCGTGCCCTGCTCGCGTCCAAGAAGGTCACGATCGCGGCAGTACAGGGGCATTGCCTCGGCGGCGGCGCGGAACTGGCTATGGTCTGCGACATTGTCTTTACGATCGAATCAGCGCAGTGGGGATTCCCTGAGATCAAGCTGGGATGCTATCCGCCAGTCGCATGCACCGCTCTTGCCGCTCTGGTCGGGCAAAAGCGCGCAGCAGAACTGATCCTGACTGGACGCACTATCAGCGGCACGGAAGCAGCACAAATCGGATTGTCGACTCGCGCCGTTGCTGACGGGCAGTTGGAGAATGCCGTTAGCGAATGTATCCAGCGTTTGGGTCAGCTCAGTCCGGCGGCATTAGCCATTACGAAGAAGGCATCTTATGCGTGGGACGCGATGCATTTCGACAAAGGCCTGGCGCGAGCGGAGAAGATCTATCTGGAAGAGTTGATGAAAACCGCCGACGCGCAAGAAGGCATTAGCGCATTCATGGAAAAACGCGAGCCGAAGTGGAGCGGCATGTAAGGGATAATGCTCAAAAGCCTTTCGGGGGCAGCGAGCTTTGCGAACGGCATGGCTTCAGCCGTGCCGCGGCGGCGACTTTAAAAGGGCGGCTTTAGCCGCTGAGGTTGCGATGGATTACGAGATCACTCCCGAGGAAGTCAAAGCGAAGCTCGATCAGCAGCAATCGTTCACGCTGCTCGATGTGCGCGAACCCTGGGAATTCGAGACCGCAAAGATTGACGGTGCGAAGCTGATGCCAATGGGCGATGTCTCGTCGCGGGCACATCAGGAACTTGATCCCGACGATGAGATCGTCGTCCTTTGCCATCACGGCGTGCGCTCGATGAATGTGACCGTTTGGCTGCGCCAGCAGGGATTCGAAAGAGCGCAGTCCATGCGCGGCGGGATCGATGCGTGGTCGCGGCAAGTGGATGCGAGTGTGCCCAAGTACTGATGCTGTCAGCCGTCAGCTATCAGCTTTCAGCGAAAGATTGTGCTGATGGCTGAAAGCTGAGAGCTGAAAGCTTCCATGAAAAAACGACTCATTTCGCTGCGCGTGAATGGCCGAACGCATGAAATTGCAATCGAGCCGAACGCCCTGCTGCTCGACGTGCTGCGACAAGATCTGCAGCTCACGGGATCGAAGCGCGGATGCGACGATTCTTCCTGCGGCGCCTGCACCGTCCTCGTCGACGGCGTCGCTATGATGGCGTGCACCTTGCTGGTGGCCAGTTGTGAAGGCCAGGAGATCACCACGATCGAAGGCGTGAGTGAGCACGGCAGCCTGGCTGCAATTCAGAAAGCTTACGGGGATTGGGGCGGCGCGCAGTGCGGATTCTGCACTCCCGGGTTTGTGATGACCGTGAAGTCGCTGCTCACGGAGAATCCCGATCCGTCGGAAGACGACGTTCGCGCAGCCTTAAGCAGCAATCTCTGCCGCTGCACAGGATATAACCAGATGTATGAAGCGATCCGCGCGGCAATTGCGGCGGAGCATTCCGCAGCACCGCGTAGCGAGAACCGTCGAGCTTCGCTCGACCGGACGGGCGACGGCGCCCGTCCCCACACGAGCATTGGGAATGACTGACTTCTCCATCATCGGCAAACCCACCGCCATGGTCGATGCGGCCGAGAAGACCACCGGCAGCGGAAAGTACACCGACGATCTCAGCCTTCCCGGCATGCTGATCGGCAAGATTCTGCATTCGCCGTATCCGCACGCGCGCATCAAGAAAATCGACACCAGCCGCGCCGAGAAACTCGATGGCGTGATCGCCGTCGCAACCGGCAAAGATGCGCCCAATCCCTATGGCATTCTTCCTGTCGGGCACGACGAGCATGCACTCGCACTCGATAAAGTTCGCTATGTGGGCGATAACGTTGCCTGCGTCGCCGCTATTTCCGAAGCCATCGCCGAAAAAGCGCTCGAGTTGATCGACGTCGAATACGAAGTCCTGCCGGCGTACTTCGATCCTGAACAATCGATGAAGGCGCAGAGCGACTTCATCCACGAGAACAAACCAAACAATATCGAAAAAGATTATCACCATGCCTTTGGCGATCCCGAGAAAGGATTCGCCGAGGCCGACGAAATCGCCGAAGCACACTTCATCTCCAATGAAGTCACGCACGCTGCGATGGAGCCGCACTCTACGCTTGCATCGTTCGAAATCGATCCACACAGTGGCAAGCCGGGACGATTGACAGTCTGGTCGTCGACGCAAGTTCCCTACTATCTGCAGCACAAGCTCTCGCTCGTGCTCGAAATGCCTATGCAGCAGATTCGCGTGATCAAGCCACTGGTCGGCGGAGGCTTCGGCGGCAAGAGTGAAGTGATTCCCCTTGAAATCATTGCCGCCATCGCCGCGCGCAAAGCCAGAGCTCCAGTCAAGATCACCTACACGCGCGAGGAAGTCTTCTGGGCGCATCGTGGACGCCCGCGAACGATCATCGATCTGAAAACCGGCATGAAGAAAGACGGTCGCATCACCGCGGTGAAGGCGCGCGTCATTCAGGATGGTGGCGCGTATTGTTCTTACGGCGTGGTCACGATTTTGTATTCCGGCGCGTTGCTGGGCGCGCTCTACGACATCCCAAACATTCAGTACGACGGCTATCGCGTACTCACAAACAAGCCAGCCTGTGGCGCCATGCGCGGACATGGCACGGTAAACGTCCGCTTCGCCTTCGAATCGCAGCTCGATGAACTCGCCACTAAGATCGGGCTTGATCCCGCCGAAATCCGCCGCCGCAATCTGCTGCAGCCGCCCTGCATCACGATCAACGGCTTACGCGTGCAGAGCTATGGATTGCCCGAATGCATCGATCAAGTCGTGCAGCGCTCCGGGTGGAAGAATCGGAAAAGCAAACTGCCCAAAGGACGCGGCCTCGGCATTGCTTGCAGCCATTACGTGAGCGGCGCTGCGAACTCCATCATCCGATCCGACATGCCGCACTCGACGGTGAACATCAAAATCGACCGCGACGGCGGAGTGGTCGTTTACACGGGCGCGTCGGAAATCGGCCAGGGTTCCGACACGATGACCGCGCAGATTGCAGCGGAGGCGCTGGGATGTTCGTTATCGCGTGTGCGCGTGATTGCAGCAGATACGGACCTGACGCCGATCGATATCGGGTCCTATTCCAGCCGCGTAACGTTCATGGCGGGCAATGCGACGTTGCGCGCCGCCAACGAAGTGAAGAAACTGATCGCCGCGGCCGCTGCGAAGAAGATGGAATGCGCGCCAGAAGAACTCGTTTTCCGCAACGACGTGGTCCTCAGGAATCACACCCATGTGGGGATGGACGCATTCGTCCGTCCCGCCGAGCAACGCGCGGCGTGCGGTTCGAGCGAACATGGCGCCCGCTCAGCGCCGATGTCAATCCAGCCCTCCGTCTCCGGCCACGTCGAAGGCCAGATTCTCCGCGGATCACTCCAGCAAAAGCGTAAAGACGAAGGCCCGAAAGACTGCATGACCTTCGAAGAAGCCGTAGTCGCGGCCATCGATTTTCACGGAGCACTCACCGGCACGGGATCGTATGCACCTCCCCAGGAAGCTCGCGGCGGGAAGCACAAAGGCGCGGGCGTTGGGCCCTCCCCGGCGTATTCGTACTCCGCTCAGGTCGCCGAAGTCACTGTCGACGAAGACACCGGCGAAGTCACCGTACACAAAGTCTGGGCGGCGCACGATTGCGGACGCGCTCTGAATCCAGTTTCCGTCGAAGGTCAAATAATCGGCTCCGTCTGGATGGGCATGGGGCAGGCGCTCACAGAAGAAATGATCTGGAAAGATGGCATGCTGATGAATCCCGGGATGCTTGAATACCGCAGCCCGTCGTCGGTCGAATCACCGGAGGTCGAGCCCATCATTGTGGAGAGTATCGATCCCGAAGGGCCATTCGGCGCAAAAGAGTGCAGCGAGGGATCGTTGGCCGCGACGATTCCAGCGATCGCCAATGCAATTTACGATGCCGTCGGCGTGCGGCTGCATGAATCCCCGTTCACGCCGGAGCGCGTGCTGGCGGCCTTGCGCTCGAAGAAGAATGCCAAGGCGCTGAATCTGACCGAGAGTGTCGATCCGACTTCTCCGGTTCGATTTCGAGAGCACGGCGGCGCGCTTTGCTACAAGAGCAAAGGCCCCGAGCGCCATCGGCTTGATCCTTCGCGCCAGGAATCTCGAGCCGGAGGAGCCGATTGAGCCTCCCTGATTTCAAGCTCCTGCGTCCGCGCACCATCGAAGAAGCCGTCGGTTATCTCGACAAGCACTCCGGCCATATCCGCGTGCTGGCTGGTGGCACCGATCTCATTCCGTCGCTGCGGCAAAAGCTTTTCGAACCGCAATATATCTTGGATCTTGGTGCCCTCGGCTCCCTGCGCGGGATTCATCCGCAAGCCGATGGCGGCGTCGAGATCGGCGCCCTGACGTCGATACGTTCGATCGAACGTTCCGAATTTCTGCGCCAGCACTTCCCTGTTCTGACCGAGGCCGCCGCCACCGTAGCATCGCCCACGCTGCGCAACATGGGCACCATCGGCGGCAACATCTGTCTCGACACGCGCTGCCTCTGGTACAACCAGTCGCTCACCTGGCGTAAGGGATGCGGCTTCTGCATCAAGAAAGATGGCGATCTCTGCCACGTCGCGCCAGGCGGAACAAAATGCTGGGCGGCGTTTTCCGGCGACACTCCTCCGGCCCTGCTCTGCCTGAATGCCGAAATCGAGATCGTGAGCGCGAGTCGAACCCGCCGCATTCCTTTGCGCGACTTTTACACCGGCCTTGGCGACAACTATCGCAAACTCCAGGCGAACGAACTTGTCACTCGCGTTTTTCTGCCCGCCTCCACTGGCGGATATCGAGGTGTTTATCGCAAGCTGCGCGTGCGCGGCTCGATCGATTACCCCCTCGCCGGAGTTGCCGTGGCGATCAAGCGCACGAACGCTCACATTGAAGACGCACGAATCGCCATTACCGCCGTGAATCCCGCGCCGATGCTAATTCCAGGCGCGTCCGAATTACTCGCCGGGAAGATGCCGGACGAAGCTCTCGCGGAAGCAGCCGGCGATCTCGCCGCAAGAATTTCCAAACCTTTGACGACCTCCGCCCTCACTCCGGAGTATCGCCGCGAGATGATTCGAGTCTTCACCAAGCGCGCCGTCTTGGCCGCGACGAACTGAACTGAGCTCCAGCCAGTACGGACCTGCGTTGCGAGATGATGTCTGGTATGCTTCCTTGGCCGAGGGTCAGCCATGCGGATCGCTGAGAACTAACCCTGAACCTTGGCCTCTGACTCTGCATGATCACCGACTGCCACATCCATATCCAGCCGATGGAGATGTTCAAACCACACGCACTGGAACTGATGAAGCAGAAGCGGCCAAACTTTGCGCAGATCGAGGAATTCTGCCGTTCCCCGAAGGCGTTCCTGAAATTTCTCGATGCCGCTGGCGTCGACCGCGCTATGCTCATCAACTATGTGGCGCCGGAAGTGATCGGATTTACCAGCGGCGTGAATCAATTCGTGGCTGATTATGTGAAGGAGAATCCCAGGCGGCTGCTCTCCTGCGGCAGCCTGCATCCCCGGCACACCACCAACGTTTTAGCCGACGTCGAGCAGATCCTGCGGCTTGGCATTCAGATGATCAAGATTCATCCCCCGCATCAACTCCTGTTCCCCAACGATTATCTGACCGGCGCGAAGGAACTGGAGATTATCTACCGGGCAGCGGAGGCGAACGGCGTACCCGTCATGTTTCACACTGGAACCTCGATCTTTCCCGGTGCGCGCAATAAGTACGGCGACCCGATTTACGTGGACGACGTCGCCGTGGACTTTCCGAAACTTAAAATCTTGCTAGCGCACGGCGGCAGGCCGCTGTGGATGCAGACTGCGTTTTTTCTGGTGCGGCGTCATCCGAATGTCTATCTCGACATCAGTGGAATTCCTCCCAAGACGCTGCTGAAATATTTTCCCCGCCTGGAAGAGATCGCCCACAAGACGCTGTTCGGCACGGACTGGCCTGGCCCCGGCGTGCCCGACATCAAGAAAAATCTTGAGGAATTTCGCGCCCTGCCGCTGAGCCACGCACTGCAGGAGCAGATCCTGACCAAAACCGCACTCACCATCTGGCCAGCATAATGGCATCTTCTCCTGCTGGTGCAATGGTGTCTCAGCAACTACAAAGGTTCACCGCAGCGATCGCAGCGTCCGGTTCATGAATTTGGGACACTAGCCTCGTGCCGCTGAGTTGGAAGTGTTCCCTGTTTCCGGTATAACGGAATTGGGTTCTATCGCATTCCTTCCGCCCGAAAAGCGGCATCCAAGAAGGAGCTGAGCGAGAAATCAACTCATGTCGAGCGCAAGCACAATTCAACCTGCTAAGGGACTCGAGGGCGTGGTGGCCACGACCTCGAAAATCTGCTTCATCGACGGCGACCGCGGAGTGCTGGCCTACCGCGGCATCGACATTCACGAACTGGCGCATCAGTCGAACTTTGAGGAAACCTGCTATCTCCTCTGGTTCGGAAAACTCCCCACCCGCCGGGAACTGCGCGAGTTGTGTGATCGCTTCGCGGAAGAGCGCAAGCTGGATGCGTCCATCATTTCGCTGTTGCGTACCGCGCCCCGCCACGCGCTTCCCATGGACGTTCTGCGCACCGCCGTCTCGGCGCTCTCCTTCTACGATCCGCAGGAAAAGAGTAACGATCACACCGCCAACATCGATAAAGCCATTCGACTCACCTCGCAGATTGCGATGATCGTCGCGGCCTATGATCGCATCCGCAAAGGACAGCCTCTGGTTGAGCCCGATCGCTCGCTGTCGCATGCGGCGAATTTCCTGCTCATGCTCAATGGCAAGAGTCCCAGCGTCACGGCCGAGCGCGCGCTCGATATTGCCCTCATTCTGCACGCCGACCACGAACTGAACGCTTCCACCTTTGCTGCGCGCGTGACCGCCGCGACTCTCTCCGACATGCACTCGGCCATCACTTCTGCGATCGGAGCGTTAAAAGGCCCCCTGCATGGCGGCGCGAATGAAGCGGTTTTTCATGTGCTCGAAGCCATCGACGCCTCCGGCGCCGACCCGGTCGAGTACGTGAAAGGCATGCTGGCGCAGAAGAAAAAAATTCCGGGATTCGGCCATCGCGTCTACCACACCGAGGATCCGCGAGCGACGCACCTGCGGCAGATGTCCCGCGAACTGGGCAATTCCAGCGGGCAGGGCAAGTGGTTCGAGATTTCGCACAAGATTGAAGGGTTCGTGAAAGCGGACAAGAAACTCAACGCCAACGTCGATTTCTACTCGGCTTCGACCTATCACACCCTCGGCATCGACGTGGATCTATTTACGCCCATCTTCGCCGTCTCGCGCATCAGCGGCTGGACAGCGCATGTCATCGAACAACTCGACGACAATCGCCTGATCCGCCCCCGCGCCGAATATCTCGGTCCGGAATATCCCGCGCCCTACGTGCCGATCGACCAAAGATAACGATTCGTGTAGGGACACGCGCCCCCCGGCTGTCCGGTCGAGCGAAGCTCGAAAGCTAGAGCAGCCTCAGATGCCGCGAAATCTCGCGTAAAATGTAAACGGGTTCTGTATGCGCAGGATTTATCTCGACAATAACGCGACCACGCCGGTTTTGCCGGAAGTGTTCGAGGCGATGCGCCCGTATTTTGCGGAACAATTCGGCAACGCTTCCTCGATTCATCATCACGGACAGGAGACGCGTGCCGCGGTCGAAAATGCCCGCGCCTCAGTTGCTTCACTCCTCGGGGCGAATGCCTCGGAGATCGTTTTCACCAGCGGCGGAACGGAAGGCGACAATCTGGCGATCGCAGGGCTCGCGAAGGCCGGTGATCATGTGATCACGTCGAGCGTTGAGCATCATGCGGTGTTGCACGCCGTCAAGCATCTGGAAGAAATCGGCTGTGACGTGACGGTTGTGCCGGTGGATGGTCGCTGCCTCGTCGATCCCGACGATGTGCGCCGCGCGTTGCGCCCAAATACGAAGCTCGTGTCGATCATGATGGCGAACAACGAGACTGGAGTGCTGCAAGCTGTGGAAGAAATCGGCAAGATTGCCACCGAAGCGGGAGTTCTTTTCCACACGGATGCGGTGCAGGCTGCGGGCAAGGTTCCGATCGACGTCAATCGAATCGGATGCCACGCGCTTACGATATCGGGTCACAAGATGCACGCCCCGCAAGGAATCGGCGCAGTTTATATCAGGAAAGGGACGAAGCTCGAGCCGCTATTTCACGGCGGACGTCACGAGCGTTCGCAACGCGCCGGAACGGAAAACGTCCCAGGAATTGTGGCTCTGGGCAAGGCCGCGGAACTGGCGAAGGCAGGCCTGGATCGAGGAGATGATCGCAGGCTCGCTGCCCTGCGCGACAAGCTCGAGCGCGGCATTCTGGCTCAGGTTGAAGATGCGGGTGTGAACGGCGACGGCGCTCAGCGCGTCCCGAACACTACCAATATTCACTTTGACCACATCGAGGGCGAATCGCTGGTCATCGCGCTTGATCTGAAGGGGCTGGCCGTCTCCACCGGCGCCGCCTGTTCTTCCGGCGCGATCGAGCCATCGCATGTTTTGATCGCGATGGGGTTGAGGCCGGAGCAGGCACGAGCCAGCATCCGCTTCAGCCTGGGCAAGCAGACGACAGAGGAAGATATTGAGTTTGCGCTGGCGCTGGTGCCAGAATGCGTGGCACGCTTGCGCGAGATTTCGCCCCGATATACAAGAGCAGTGAGCACGTAGGAAACGCCTCGTCATCCTGAGGCGCGCGGGTGCCCCACCCTACGCGGTTTTCGTAGGGTGGGATTTTCGCTAGGGACTTGAACATTGTGCTTAACAGGCAGAAAGTGCATAGGTCCTTCGCTGCGCTCAGGATGACAAAAGCTTTTCCGAGAAATTAGGTTCTGGGAGCCAGAAACTGAGTACAAGCACCATCGCCGTTGCCATGTCGGGCGGAGTGGATTCATCCACCGTCGCGGCCATGCTGCGCGCCGAAGGACACAACATCATCGGCTTGACCATGCAGCTCTGGAATCAGCGGCGGCTTGCCGGACGCGAAGGCATGCCCGAGCAGGTGACCGGGCGCTGCTGCTCGCTTGATGACGTCTACGACGCGCGCCGTGTCGCGCAGCAGATTGGCATTCCCTACTACGTGGTCAATCACGAGGAGCGATTCGAGCGCGATGTGGTGCGTCCGTTTGTCGAGGAGTATCTTTCCGGACGCACGCCGATCCCTTGCAGCCTCTGCAACAATCACTTGAAGTTTGATCAATTACTCATTGTCGCCCAGCAGATTGGCGCTGAGCATGTTGCGACCGGACATTATGCTCGCGTGGCTTATGATGAAGCCCGCCGCCGCTGGCTGCTCAAGCGTCCTGCGGACTTGAGCAAGGATCAGACATACTTTCTATTCGGTCTTACGCAGGAGCAGCTCAGCCGCACGCTCTTCCCTCTCGGCGACATGACCAAGCCGCAGGTGCGCGAATTGGCGGCGAAGCACGGTCTCGCCATCGCCGAGAAGCCCGATTCGCAGGAAATCTGCTTCGTCCCCGGCGGCGATTACAAGCGATTCATCGACGCCTATCTTGCCGAGCAAGGCGAGTCGCTTCCTGATACTGCCGGAGAACTGGTTACGACCAGCGGCGAGGTCATCGGCGAGCACGCGGGCATTCACAATTTCACTGTCGGCCAGCGCAAAGGACTCGGCGTAGCCACTGGATCGCCACTTTATGTCATTCAGATCAGCGGAGCAAATAAGCAGGTGATTGTTGGCGGCGATGAGCATCTCTATTCGCGCACCCTGCGCGCGAAGCGAGTGAATCTGATTTCCGTTAATGATGATGATCTACGCGAGCCGATGCGAGTTGCGGTCAAGATTCGGCATCGCCACGAGCCCGCGCCTGCGCTGATTGAAAAGATAACGACCGAGCGCCCGGGCGAGGACGAGATTCTCGTTACATTCGATCAGCCGCAGCGCGCCATCACGCCTGGCCAGGCAGCCGTTTTCTACGACGGCGAAATCGTGGTTGGCGGCGGCTGGATCGCGTAAGACGCCTTTTCCACGGCAATCACGCTCGCTCTGCTCGCGGGGCGGACGAATGCGTCCGCCCCTACACGCTTGCCCCCCGCCTCTGCTCCCAGCTATTCTCTTCCGTTATGTCTACGCTCGTGGAATGTGTGCCCAATTTTTCCGAAGGCCGCGATAAATCCAAAGTTGACGCCATCATCGACGCCATGAAAATTCCGGGCGTCTATCTGCTCGACCGCGAAAGCGACGCCGACCACAACCGCTCCGTCATCACGATTGTCGGTGAGCGCGAGGCCATCCAGGAGGCTGCGATTCGTGCCGTTGGCAAAGCTGCCGAGTTGATCGATCTCAATGTTCACACGGGAGCTCATCCACGCATGGGAGCGGCCGACGTCGTGCCGTTCATCCCGATCGAGGGCGTCACGATTGAAGATTGTGTCGCCATGGCTCGCCACGTCGGAGAAGAAATCTGGAAACGCTTCCAGATTCCGGTTTATCTCTATGAAGCCGCCGCGACCATGCCGGAGCGGCAGAATCTCGAAAACATTCGCCGGGGACAGTTCGAAGGCATCCGCGCTGAGATCGGGACCAATCCCGCGCGGAAGCCGGATTTTGGCGAGCCTCGTGTACATCCGACTGCCGGCGCAACGGTCGTCGGAGCTCGCAAATTTCTCATCGCCTACAACGTGTTCCTCAACACGCCCGATGTTGAGATCGCCAAGAAGATTGCCAAGGCAGTACGTTTTTCGAGCGGCGGGTTGCGCTTCGTGAAAGGCGCGGGATTCTTAGTCCGCGGCTTGGCCCAGGTCTCGATGAATCTCACCGACTTCGACCAGACGCCCGTGCATCGCGTATTTGAGCTGGTCAAGCGCGAGGCCGCCCGGTACGGCGTGATGCCGATCTCCAGCGAGATCGTCGGCCTGATTCCGAAGAAAGCCCTGGAAGAGGCCGCGGAATGGTTTCTGCAAGTGGAGAACTTCGATTCCTCGCTGATTCTCGAAAACCGTCTGGCCGCTGTGATGAGCGGCAAGATGGCCGTTGGCGGATTGCGGGCCGGAGTCGAGCCATTTATCGAGCAGCTTGCCGCTCCGACGGCGACTCCCGGCGGCGGCAGCGCGTCGGCCGCGTCCGCAGCCATGGCTGCCGGATTGGCGCACATGGTTGCGAGCATGTCGCGAGGGAAGAAAGCGTACGTCCAATACGAAGCGCAACTCAGCTCTGCGATCGCACGCCTGGGAACCTTGCGCGAAGAGCTCAAAGCCGCGATCGATGCCGACGCAGCAGCTTTCACCTCGGTGATGAGTGCTTATAAGCAAGCCAAGTCCGCTGACGAAAATTCGGCGGCTGCGATGATCGATGCGGCTTTACAAAACGCCACGGCGGTCCCGCTCGCCGTCGCGGAAAAAGCGGATGAAATTGCTCGCATCGCGCAGTCGCTCGAGCCGATCACCAATCCGAACATGAAATCAGATTTGACCACGGCGATCGCTTTGTCCCGTGCCGCTGTGACCGGCGCGCTTGCCAACGTGGAGATCAATCTGGCGTCGATGAAAGATCAGGCATTTGTAGAGAAAATCCGCGAGCGGACGGCAGCTTTGGTGAAAGCTGACTCGTAGCCGGTCCAGCCAACCGGTACGGCTCGCAGGTTTCTCGACTCGGCAACAATGTTAGGAGTCTTGCATTTCTGCTGCGCCCGGAATGACGGAATTTGACGGAATCCGGACATTCCCACGACTCCACCCGGTCAATGGGGAGATGTACCTTTGTTCGATAATTTTGAGCGCAAGTACAATAGAATCTAGCTATCTACCAACGACAGCATCGGATCGTGCATCTAACCGTGTACATCCGCTGAATTACTTTCCAAGCCTTTAGAGGGAACATGAAACTGTTAAAGATCTGCCTGACGTCTCTTCTGCTCGCGAGCACGGCATACGCTGTGCCGCTCAATTCCTCCGCCCGCTCCTGCGTCCCCGCCGACCTGGTGCAGTTGATCTCGGTCGATTACCGGTCCTTGAAAGATTCGCCCACGGCCATGGCTTTGAAACAGCAACTCATGCCCGACAACATCAAGCAATTCGAGGCCGCCCTTAAGGAGATCGGAATTGACCCCGACAAAGACGTGGACTCGCTCACCTTCGCTGCTTTCCGTGACGGCAAACAGGGAGTGAAGAATGTCGGGTTCGCCAGCGGGCCATTCGACATGAAAACTGTGTTGAAGAAGATGAAGCTGCAAAACTTCAAGCCGAAAAAATACAACAACTCCAACGTCTATCCGATGGCCGGCGGTTTCGTCATGACGTTCCTTGACGACAGCAGCCTAATGTTTGGCGATCAAACTGGTCTGGAAGCCGCTCTCGATACCCGCGACGGCAAAACGCTCAGCCTCGATACGAATGGCGACATGGCCGACATGATGCCGGATGTGGACGCTTCCGCGGTCTGGAGCATCCTCGACCAGCAAGGGACGCAGAACATGATGCGCTCGGCGCTGGGACAGGCGTCTTCGATCGCCGACTATGAAAACCTCAAGAAACGGATTGTCGGCTCCCGGTACGCCATGACTTTCCAGAACGGGGTCAGCTTCGACCTGACCGTGCTGACTTCCGATTCGATGACCGCCGGGACGCTGTCTTCGCTGGTCAAGGCTGGGATTTTGTACAAGAAAATGAGCGCGACGACGGCGGAGAAAGTTGCGATCGATAACACGACCGCCGATTCCGACGGCTCGAATGTGCTGGTGCATTTCAAAGCCAGCGACCAGCAGTTTCAGTCGCTCATGCATTCCGACCTGTTTGCGGCGGTTTCGCACTAAGCGCTGCGGATTTTCCCTCAGGCACCTGGCCCTCAACCAGGTGCCTTTCTATTTGCTATTACTGGCCTAGCGCCCATTTTTCGAGCTCGCCGGTAGAACGCAGCCATCCCAACTCGGCGCGTTGCAGTTCAAAGGTCACATCCTGCAGAGCGATGAAACGCTCGCTCACCTGCGAGCGGGCGTCTTCGAGGTCATGCAGATTGGCCGTACCCGCTTCCATCTTGGTCTGAACGGCCGCGACCGTTTTCTGAGCGATGTCGTATTCCACCTGGGCCACGTCGCGCGCGGCCTGCATTTGTGTGACGGTTCTCTGGTAGCGGAGCGTTTCCTCGGAAACCTGATTGCGCGTGGCTTCCGCCTGCTTTTTGGCCATGACCGCGTCGGCGTCCGCTGCATGCGCGCGGGCTCTCTGCCCGATATTGAAGAATGGAAAACGAATTGCGACGCCGATGGTTTCGTTGTTCTGATGGAAAGTGTTGGTCACACAGAGAACGTTGACGGAATCAACCACACAGGGCTTCGACGGAATGTAATAACTCTGGAAATTGTTGAAGGTCGACAGCAGCGCATACTGAGCGGCGAAATCGAAGGTCGGCCACAGCGCCCGGCGTTCGGCCTTGGCGCGTAGATACTGCGCGCGGGCGTGCTCGATCGCCGCTTGCACCGAGGGATTCGCATCGGTCGAAGGCGCATTGGGCGCTTCCTGCGGCAGCGCAGGAAATTCAGGAACCGAATCCGGCTCAGTCTGGATGTCAGCAGCCGGCAGCCCGGTTAACTTCGAAAGATGCTCGCGCAGCACGTCGGCTGAACCTTGCGCTTCGGCAATTCGCAGGCGAACTTTCAGCGTAGCCAGGTGCGCCCGCTCCGCGTCCATTTGCGTATCCACGCCGTCTTTCACGCGTTCGGCAACGGCGGCTTCGGTTCGTTCCGCATCCGTTTCCGCCTGCTGGAGTTCGACCAGCCTTTGCTCCCATTTGCCCAGTTCGGCATAGCTTTGCGCGGCATCCTCAATAATCTGATTGCGCTGATCTCTGTTCTTGAGGGAAGCAACGGCAGTTTCGGCCCTCGCGGCTTTCACAAACTCGCGCAGAGAAGGATCCCACACCGCCGATTGCGCGTTGACGTTGAACAGCGAAGGCGCGCTGCCCGCGAGCGATAACGGATAGCCGTAGGAGTAACCGATACCCGC
>JASHQK010000444.1 GCA_030039195.1 Candidatus Sulfotelmatobacter sp. | reverse complement strand
TGAGGGCTGGAGTAACTGCATAGAGTACCTCCCGACCGCCCCGATTTTCCCCCAGACATTCTGAGCGCGAGAGGGGAAGTTGGCAAGGGACACGCCTATCCGTGTCATCCTGAGCGCAGCGAAGGACCTATGCAGTTCCTGGAGGAGGCAAAATGCAGGGGTCCTTCGCGGCAAAGGCCGCCGCTCAGGATGACAATGCTTTTTCAGTGACGCGGGTTAGCAAACCCCTGACATCTGTTCCCCAGTCGGCATATCGGTATGTGTCGGCCTTGTCATCCTGAGCGCAGCGAAGGACCTATGCAGTTCCTGGAGGAGGCAAAATGCACGGGTCCTTCGCGGCAAAATCCGCCGCTCAGGATGACAGAGCGTGATTGATGACGAGCGTTGTCAACAAATTCTCGGTAGCTGTTCGCCGCTCAGCATATCGACGACGCGGTTGCCCCCGATGCGGCTTTGCAGAACGACGGTACGGCCGGGAGTTTCTTCGACATTCCCGATGCGGACTGATCCCTCCGACACCGGAACTTTTTTCATCACTTCCAGCGCGGAGTCGGCCTGCGCTGCCGGGACGATTGCGGCGAAGCGTCCTTCATTCGCAACATAGAGAGGATCGAGACCGAGAATTTCGCACGCGCCCTGCACGACTTCATTCACCGGAATCACCGATTCTTGCAGCTTGATGCAAATGTTCCGATCGGACGCGATTTCATTCAAAGTCGTCGCCAAGCCGCCACGCGTCAGATCGCGCAGGCAATGAATTTCGATCCCGCCTTTAAGCAGAGCCTCGACGGCGGGCCAGAGGTTGGCACAGTCGCTCAGAATCGGCGATTCGAATTCCAGGCCCTCGCGAACGGACAGGATCGCGACGCCGTGGCGCCCGAGATCGCCGCTGACGATGACCACATCGCCCGGCTGAACCGATGAGGGACCAATCGTGGTTCCTGCGTCTCGCGTTTTCCCCGATCTCGCAACATCGGCGAGATCTGGGGCACCCCCAGTTCTTCCTTCATCCACGTGGGATGCCCCGGGTCTCGCCGCATTTGCGAGACCCGGCAACTCCCCAATCACTCCGATCCCCGATGTGTTGATAAAGATTCCGTCGCCCTTGCCTTTGTCCACAACTTTGGTATCGCCCGTCACTAGCTCCACATTCGCGGCTGCCGCGGCTTCCTGCATCGACCTAACGACCGTCCGCAGCGTCTCCATGGGCAGGCCTTCTTCGAGAATGAATCCGGCGCTCAGATATAGCGGGCGAGCTCCGCACATGGCGAGATCGTTGACGGTGCCGTTCACGGCGAGATCGCCGATGTTGCCGCCGGGAAAAATCAGAGGGCGCACCACAAAAGAATCCGTCGTAAACGCGAGGCGCGCGCCATTAACGGACACAACTGCCCCGTCGTGTCGCTGTTCGAGCGCGGCGTTCGAAAACGCCGGGATGAAAATCTTTTCAATGAGCTGATGAGTCAGGCGTCCGCCGCCGCCATGCGCGAGAACGATG
This sequence comes from Candidatus Sulfotelmatobacter sp., assembly GCA_030039195.1. Taxonomy (GTDB): domain Bacteria; phylum Acidobacteriota; class Terriglobia; order Terriglobales; family Acidobacteriaceae; genus Sulfotelmatobacter. The sequence goes on along the minus strand of JASHQK010000444.1, from coordinate 2,046 downwards.
CGATCGTCAGCGACTCGCGGGACTGGGCAGCTCAGGTTGAACAAGTTGATTTTGGCGTCTGCCATAGTGATAGTAGGCCGCGCACGCGCCTTCCGACGATACCATGGGCGCGCCGAGAGGATTTTCCGGCGTGCACTTCACCGCGAAAGCTGGGCAGTCATGCGGTTTCTTGATGCCCTGCAAAATCAGTCCGGCGATGCACTCCGGGGATTCACGCGCCGGCTCGCCCTCGAATGGAAAGCGGCGGTTCGCATCATATTTCTGGAAGCGTCCGCGCAGTTGAAATCCGCTCGCCGGAATTTCTCCCAGGCCTCGCCACTGCCGGGGAGCGATTTCAAACACTTCTATAATCCGCTGCTGCGCCGGGCGATTCCCTTCCCGCCGCACGGCCCGGCTGTATTGGTTCTCGACATCATGCCGGCCTTCCTCGAGTTGGCAGACCGTCATGTGAATGCCTTCGAGCAGATCGAGCGGCTCGAATCCGGTGACGACGATCGGAACTTGGTATTTTTCGGCGATCGGTAGGTACTCCTCGAATCCCATGACCGTACAGACGTGGCCGGCGGCGAGAAATCCTTGAACAACGCAATTGTCGGAAGAAAGCAGCGCCTCCATGGCTGGAGGGACGAGCACGTGCGAAACCAGCAGCGAGAAATTTTCGATGCCCTCGTGATCGGCCTGCCAGGCAGACATCGCATTGGCCGGTGCGGTGGTTTCAAATCCCACGGCGAAGAAGACGACTTGCTTCGCGGGATTGGCCTTGGCGAGTTTCAGTGCGTCGAGCGGCGAATAAACGATGCGAACGTCTCCGCCTTCGGCCTTCACATCAAACAAACTTTTCGATGATCCGGGCACGCGCAACATGTCGCCGAAAGAACAGAAGATCACGTCGGGGCGCTTGGCGATGGCGACCGCTTTGTCAATCAGTTCAATCGGCGTGACGCAAACTGGACAGCCGGGGCCATGGACGAGCGTGATTTCTTTCGGCAAAAGGTCTTCCAAGCCGCTCTTGACGATCGTATGCGTCTGTCCGCCGCAGATTTCCATGATCGTCCAAGGACGCGTGACCTTCTGCCGGATGGCGCGCGAAAGTTGCTCGGCCGCCCTCGGATCGCGATATTCACTGAGGAATTTCACCGAGTTCCTCTTTCACGGCGCCGAGCTCTTCAAGATATTTGAAGACGCGCTGGGCTTCTTCTTCATCGATGACGCTGATGGCGAATCCAACGTGGACCAGAACATATTTGCCGACTTCGGCCTCGGGAGTGTAGGCCAGATTGACTTCTTTGCGGATGCCGCCGAAATCGACTTTGCCGACGCGGAAAGCGACGTCTCCACCATCCACGATTTCGACGACTCGGCCTGGAACGGCTAAGCACATTTGGATGCCTCCTCGGCCCTGGGCTAAAGCCCTTCGCGTTAGCGACCTCAACGCGGCCCTAAAGGGCGGCTCTTCCACTCCAGCGGCTAAAGCCGCTTTTTACTTGCGTTCTCGGCGGCACGACTGAAGTCGTGCCCTGATACGAACCTCGCCACGGCTGATACATGTCGGAGATGAACCAGTGCGAATCGCAGACTCGGCAATTTGATTCGAATCTTCGAGTCCACCGCCTCGTATCAGGGCGTGCCTTCAGGCACGCCGAAAATCGCCCTCCCCGTCGCGCCTTCAGGCGCTGCTCTGACTCATCACTGCCTGGCCCAGCGCAATTCCGCCGTCGTTCGGCGGAACCTGGCGGTGCGTATGCACCGTGAATCCTCGTCCCTCCAAGACATCCGCCGCGCGCTCGGTCAAATATCGGTTCTGGAAAACGCCACCGCTGAGCACAATCTGCTTCAGGTTCGACTGAACTGCGACTTCCACGATCCAGTTCACCAGGGCATTGTGAAACTGTCCGGCGATCAGCGGCGCAGTCACACCTCTCCCTTTATCAGCAATCACAGCTCGAATCAGCGGTTCCCAGTCCCCACCCGATAAAGGATACGCCTCTTCCATTCGCAATGCCCCAATTTCATTTTCGAGCAGCATAGCAGCCTGGCCCTCGAAAC
>JASHQK010000443.1 GCA_030039195.1 Candidatus Sulfotelmatobacter sp. | reverse complement strand
GGTACACGACCAGATCTGGTGCGCGGACTGCCGCGCCTGAACGCAGACGAAACAAGTCGCGGAATCCCTTCCCATACGCGTGCACTACGCGTTCTTTCGCATCGTCCGAAATTTGGCTGGGAGCAAGGAAGGCACGCAGCTTACCTAAGAACGGTTCATCGACTCGCGACTCGGGCAATTCAATGTCTTCAATTTTCCACTCGCGCTTCTCGAAATCCTCGCGCTCAATTCCCAGCACGTTTCTTGCATAGGGCCAGAAACCAGGGTGGGCTTGGGCATTGAACTCTGTCTCTTCGTTTCCCCAGCCCCACCATTTCATATGCTTCGGATCGTAGGTCATACTGCATCTCCCGGATTCGCTCGCGAATACTCTAGGAAATGGTTCCTTGCGGCTGCATTCCCTGCCAGAATCTGAGCGGAAACTTTGCGCAAGATCAGATGGCCGAATTGGGTTGCGCTGAGTTCCACCTGATCTTATCCCCTTTGCTCGAGCTCAGCCACCAACTCCGAACCTGCATATTGAGGGCTGAGTGCCCGGATTCGTTCCGCCAGCACTTCGATCACATACTGCCGTTTGTCTCGCGACAGCTTCCCGTGCCAATCAGTTGCCGACATTGCCAGGGGCTGGCCAAAGCGAACCGTCACCCGTCCGGACCGTGGCCAAGACCGTCCCTTGGGAAGAATATGATGAGTTCCTTCGATGTAGGCGGGGACGACCGGCACTCCCAGAGTCGCCGCAAACATGCCGACCCCTGCTTTGAAGGCTTTCATCTCGCCATCCAGCGAACGCGTGCCCTCCGGATAAAGAATCAAACTGCCTCCAGTCTTGTACAAAAACTGGCGGCAACTGGCCAAACAGTCGGCTAAGGACTTCGGCCCGGGCTGGCGCTCGATGGGTATCACACTCATCAACGGCGAAACCAACCAGTGCACGCGACGGGACTGAAAGAAATAGTCACTGGCGCCGAGTAGCGCGAAACTGCGGAAGCTGCGTCCGCTTGCCGTCATCAGAGCGGCGCTATCAGCATGACTCGTGTGATTACTGCAAAGTAAGAATGGACCCTGGGGAAGATGGTCGCGCCCTTCTACCGTGAGCGGGCAGTAGAGTGTGAAAAACATCCGGCAAAAAGTCTCAAATGCCGCACTGCCCATTGCCGGTGCAAAAAAGCCGGAATCCGATTTGTGCGCGATGGTCATCGAATCGGCCTCTGTTTGTCAGGCTCATTCTCCGCAAAGAACTGCCTAAAAACAAGGGCCAAGGATGATCGCTGGTCTGCCGCGCAACTCTCCATTTGGCAGGTGGCCATCCCTTGCCTTACCCTATCGCGCTATGCCCAACTTCAAGCTTGGTTTGTCGATCGCGCTTTTCTGCACTTGCCCCGCGGCTTCGATGGGGCAATCGTCGTTCACGCTTCAACAGGTGATGAGTTCGCCTTTCCCGTCAGGACTTACTGCGGCAGCCCACGGAAGCCGCATCGCATGGGTCTTCGACGCGAAAGGAGTTCGCAACGTCTGGGTCGCGGATGGCCCAGAATTCACGCGCACCGCGCGCCAACTCACCCACTACACCAGCGACGACGGCCAGCCGATCGCCAGCCTGCGACTCACCCCTGATGGCAAAACCGCGGTCTACGCCCTGGGCAGCGAATTGAACGCCGAGCAGGAAAGCGCCAACCCTGCGAGCTGGACTGCAGGCGCGAAACAGCAGGTTTTTGCCATCGACGTCGATGCGAAGAATGCGTCGCCGCGTCTGCTCGGCGATATGGGTTGCCCCGACGAGGGCTGCGAAGACATTGAAATTTCTCCCAATGGCAAGCTCGCTGTGTGGTCAGCGAAAAAGAAATTGTGGCTGGCCAGCATCGATGGCAAACAGCTGGCAAAAGAATTGGCCATTGTGCGCGGCGCGCCCGTCGATCCACGCTGGTCGCCCGACGGCAAGCACATCGCGTTCGTGAGTGAGCGGGAGGGTCACAGCCTCATTGCGGTTTACGACTTCGGTGCAGATGTGATCCGTTATATGTCTCCCAGCGTCGATCGCGATTCCATGCCGCGTTGGTCGGCAGATGGACGCTTCCTTCTTTTTGTGCGTAGTCCCGGAGACGAGAACAAACTGCCGCTGATTCCCCTACGCCCGCATCCATGGTCGATCTGGATCGCGGATGCCGCAACCGGCAAGGGTCGAATGATCTGGCGGAGCGGCGACAGACTCGACGATTCCCTTCCCCATCTCAGCGAAGATGCCGCGCTTAATTTTGCCGCGGATGGCCGCATCGTTTTTACTTCCGAGCAGGACGGACGCAATCATCTTTATTCGATCCCCACAACCGGTGGTTCGCCCACCCTGCTCACGCCCGGCGATTTCGACGTGGAGGACGTAACCTTGAGCGCAGACAAGACCTCGTTCATCTATTCCTCGAATCAGAACGATGTCGATCGCCGGCATTTGTGGCGCGTGGCAGCGGCCGGAGCGGTTTCCCCGCAGGCGCTCACCGGCGGCGAAACCATAGAGTGGTCTCCAGTCCAGACCGGCGACGGTACGAGCATCGTGTGCCTCGGCTCAACTGCAACTTCGCCGGCCATGCCTTATGCAGTAACGGAAAAGGGCCGCGAGATGATCGCCAAACAAGCTCTGCCCGCCGACTTTCCCTCGGATTCGCTGGTCACACCGAAACAGATAATCTTCCACAGCGAAGATGGTGTCGCGCTGCACGGACAGCTTTTTCTCCCCCGTAATGCCGTCGGTAAGATTCCTGGCCTCGTTTACATGCATGGCGGGCCATCGCGTCAGATGCTGCTCGGCTTTCATTACATGGACTATTACCACAATGCGTATGCCGAAAATCAGTATCTGGCCAGTCGCGGATACGCCGTTCTGTCGGTGAATTATCGACTCGGCATCATGTACGGCCGCGCCTTCCGCGAGCCGCCTGACACAATCTGGCGCGGAGCCGCGGAGTACAAAGATGTGGTCGCGGCCGCAAAATACCTGCAGTCTCTGCCTGAGATTGATGCCGACAAAATCGGCCTCTGGGGCGGATCCTACGGCGGCTTCCTCACCGCCATGGGCTTGGCGCGCAACTCCGACATATTCAAAGCCGGCGTCGACTTTCATGGCGTTCATGACTGGAGCGTTTTTCTGACCGAGCGACCTTATTTCGGAAACCTTTCGCTCCGCCCGCCCGATGCTGACGCCGCCATCAGGCTGGCGTGGGAGTCTTCTCCGGACGCTTACGTGACCACCTGGAAGTCTCCGGTGTTACTCATCCAGGGCGACGATGATCGCAACGTCCCCTTCACCCAGACGATCGATTTGGTGCAGCGCTTGCGATCGCAGCACGTTCCCTTTGAACAGCTTGTCATTCCCGACGAAATTCACGGATTCTTGCGGTGGAAAGACTGGATCGTCTCGTACACTGCAACGGCGGATTTCTTCGACCGTACGCTTGTGCGCGGTGAAACGATAGGAACCGGGAATTAGTCATCTTCGGCGCGAAGCCCGGTGATCGAACTTGTATGAATGCGGAAGAAGAGCGGTTCGATCATGGCTTCATCTGTTTTTGCCTGGCGCTCGGCCAATGCGTTCAGCCACCACCGGTATTGCTTCTGCAATAGAGTTCGGGCATGAGTGCGCTCGGCGGCATATTGCGGCTCGGGCAATTCCTCGTAAGTTCCATTGACAACTACGCTCTCCCACCGAGACTGGCTGGCGATCTCGTCCACCTGCATGCACACCTTCGGATTGATCCTCATCCACTTGATCTTCTGTCCTAGCGTGGAGAGAACATAGATGTAGTCGGGTTCATAGGCAAAATAAACCGGCACGACGTACGGTTGGCCGTCGAGACAGCATGCCAGTCTCCCAATCGAGCCACGCAGTAAGAAGTCGCGGCACTCTTGCTCATTCATTGCGTTAATGATCATGTTCGCCGTCCTCTAGTGTTCCGTGAAAGCCCACATCTCATTTTGCGGCGACAGTGGAGAAGCAGACAAGAGCGCGAGTCACTTTCTTTCTTGCGAGCGGAAGGAGACTGAGGTGCTTGCTGCCGGTTGCTAACTCACCGCCTTCTTGTCGAACTGCCGCAAACCGAGCAGGAGTAACAAAACGTCGAAGAAAACCAGGGCAACAAGCACGGCCAGAGTGGCCAAATGCGGGAACTGTGGGACCAGCGAGGCCCGCAGTCCCTCACTCGCATACACCAGAGGATTGATGAGCACGAGTTTCTGCAGGACGGGAAACGTCTTTAGCGCGCTCCACGGATAATACGTGCATCCGAAGAAGATCATGGGCGTGATGACCATGCTGAACATCAGTCCAATATGCTGCTGATTGATGGTGCAGCCCAGAGCAAGGCCACCGCAGGCGGAAAAAGCCGCCACCAGCAGCGTAATCGCGACGAACTCCAACGGGGCATGAATGCTGATATCGATTCCGGGGCGCAGCACTAGCCATCCCAACGGGATGACCGCCAGCCCTGCAACCAGCGCCTGGATCATGCCGGCGATGATCTTCTCAATCGCAAGCCACGCAATATTGATGGGCGCGAGCAGGCGGTCTTCGATTTCGTGGGTCCACTGAAATTCAGCCACCAGGGGCATGGCCACCGCCCATATCCCGGTGAAGACCATGGTGATCGCCATGATTCCCGGCAGGAGCAGGCTTTTGTACGCCTCCGGCATGTATCCGCTGCCGACCATGACGCGCCCAAATATGAAGACGAAAAGCAACGGCTGCAGGAAAGTCTGAAACAGCAGCTGCACTGCGCTCCGACGCGCCACCTGGGCGTCGCGTGCCAGCATTGCGGCAAAAGTTTTCCAGTTCAATCGCGCAAGCTCCTTCCCGTATGGTGCAGGAATAGGTTCTCAAGGCTGGGCTCGGAGATGTGGACATCCGAGAGTTCGATGCCCGTCGACGCCGCCGCTGAAGCGATCGCAGAGATCAACGAACCTCCACGGTCGGCGTAGACGTCTGCCCCGGTTCCATCCGCCGCGTGCACTTCGCGCACGCCGGTGAG
>JASHQK010000442.1 GCA_030039195.1 Candidatus Sulfotelmatobacter sp. | reverse complement strand
CTTATGGACCCCCGTCGCGGGTGCAATAGTTGCAGGCCGCGATCTGTGGATCGTTTTCTCAGGAGGGGGCGACTTCTGGCTGCCCCTTGTTTTGGCAACCCTCGGCGCTACTCTGGCCATGATTGGACCCGGTGCTTGGTCTATCGATGCCCTCCTTTTCGGCAGGAAACAAATCAGACCTTTGTCTCGCTAGGCCGGGGAACATCCGCGAGTTGCGGATCGAACGCAGTGTGATTTTGAGCCGGGGCGGACTCTGTGCGCGCCGCTCAAGGATCTGAAATCGCCCCCGACGCCAATCGCCGGGGCTCCGGTCACGCTGGAAGATGCCGAGCGTGCCCATATTTGTAAGACCTTGGAGCAAACGAAATGGGTGGTGGGAGGTTCCAGAGGAGCGGCGGTTCGGCTGGGAATCAAGCGATCCACACTGTATTTCCGGATGCGAAAACTGGGCATCTCGCGCACGGGTCAGACTTGCGCTTGAGGTTCATATCGGGACTTGCGAATCAAGTTCTGGCTCCCCCGAACCCTGCACGTAGCGTATCAGTGGTTTCATCGGAGTCGCGCTCGATCGTCAGTCGATTGATCACTGTCGGGCAATTGACAGTCTAGGTTCATAAAATCCACGCACAAGCGCTCGTACCCGATGCTATGTATAGTCAGCGGAAATAGTTAGGGCGATACAGCAAAAACTTCGTTTGGCACCATTCGTGCCGTTCTTGAAAGTGGTGAGGCGACAGTCATCGACTGCAAACGAAAAGTAACTCGGGAGAACTGAAAAGGAGATACTGATGTCGACAGCCAAAGTTGGATTCGAGGCGCGTCCGCCACTTCCGCCATTCACGCGTGAATCCGCAGAACTGAAAGTGCGGGGCGCGGAAAACCTTTGGAATACGCGAGACCCAGAGAAAGTGGTGTTTGGATACTCACCGGATTCCCGATGGCGAAATCGAGCGGAATTCGTGGATGGAAGCGAAGAGATCATTGCGTTCTTGAAACGCAAATGGTCGAAAGAACTCGATTATCGCCTCATCAAGGAACTGTGGGCCTTCGGCGGGAATCGCATCGCAGTCCGGTTTGCATACGAGTGGCATGACGATTCCAACAACTGGTTTCGATCGTATGGAAACGAGAACTGGGAATTCGATGAGAACGGACTTACCCGTCTGCGATTCGCTTGCATCAATGACCTACCTATCAAGGAGTCTGACAGGAAATATCGTTGGACCCTGGGGCGCCGCCCTGATGATCACCCGGGGCTGAGTGAATTGGGTCTCTAGAGACCACAGACAAAACGAGGATGACTAGTATGGCGAGTACAACGACAGTGGACCGACCACAGACTTCAACCACCACCTGGAAAATAGACTCGGCTCACTCCACCGCTGAGTTCAAAGTCAGGCACATGATGATCGCTAATGTGAAAGGGCACTTCTCCAGAATTTCAGGAGCGCTGTTTCTCGATGAATCTGACCTGGCGAACTCTCGCGTCGAAGCCTCAATCGATGCTGCTTCCATTGAGACTCGCGAGAGCCAACGAGATGCTCACCTGAAGAGCGCCGACTTTTTTGATGTGGAAAAGTTTCCCACTCTACACTTCAAATCCACGAGCATCAGCATCATCAGGCATGGGGAATTGTCCGTCGAAGGCAATCTTACGATCCATGGCGCCACTCACAAGGTACGCTTCACTGTAGAAGGACCAACCCTGCCGTCAAGAGATCCCTGGGGGAACACTCGCGTTGCGATCTCGGCAGTAACGAAGATCAATCGAAAGGATTTCGGCTTGACCTGGAACGCTGCGCTCGAGACTGGCGGCATTCTAGTTGGCGACGAGGTAACGATCACGTTGGAAGTCGAGTTTATCAAGACCTAGCGGCAACAGGAGTCCCCGCGCTTTGACCGCGTTGCAGCTCGTTACGAAAAATTGGGATGTCCGGTTTTGACAGGAGGGTCGTTGCTTCAGGCCGTAATAAACCCATGTCAAGAAATCGACACATTCATCGCGGTTGGCAGTGCGACCGTTAGGTGGGTGGGGCTGCCTTTGAGCATGGCACGTTCTCTGAGTTCCCAAGGATTTTTTCCGACCGACCGCCTTCCTATGATCTGGATTGGGTCCATTGGTGCTCGGGAACTCACGGCCTAGTTCAGTTCACCCTTCTTCAAGGCCTCAGCAACCGGACCCGGTGAGGAGCCGAGTCGATCCGTGGAGCAATCTTTTACGGGCCGAACCGCAGACGCAGTCATCATGAGCGTTAACAGAAGCACGGCGCCGAGAATTGCACCGGCATGGAAATGAAGTGCAGCAGTTGCTCCACCGGTGGCGCCAAGGAAGAACGCAAGCCACAGGTCTGCCGGTAGCTTCACTGAGGTCGCGCTCGACGACTCGCGGGAATGTAGCAGCTTCTCGTCTGTTTCTGTCGCCACAAGGTTGATGCTCAGCCCGGTAAAGAAAGTCGTATGCACGGCCGCCGCGCCACCCAATCTGCGCCAGACGCCGTTCTGCAGGCCCAACGCTAGGCTCAGAAACACTACAAGTGGCGCTAGCGCCGAATTCAAGTGACGAGAGGCGGCGAGGTAGCCGAGTGCGAACAGAACTACCTCAATCGCGATCAGCACCGTCAAAACATAGTGAGACAATCGCTGGCCGAGTACCTTCACCAACGATTCGGCAGTTGCCACGCTGAGCAGAAAACAGGCGATTCCGCCCAGACGCAGAAAAAAGCTGTGCCAATCTCGGCTAGCCACGCCGATCGCTGCTACAACGATGGCCCCGGTAATGTGCCCGGTAAAAGCTCCTGTAAGGACGTAGCCGGAGGCATCGGCGTAGCCACCTAGGAATGCAAATGCAAAAGGCCCACACAGCCACCCGAGAGTTTGAGTACCGAAGACGGCGAGATTGAAGGCCGTCTTCGGTCGGGATTCTTTGTCCGCGAGAGACACACTCTTGCTCGGCACGTTCACGGGATCGCTCTCACTGTACGCTGCGCTCTGCGATTTCCCGCAAAGTGTCAATCCTCTGCTGCAGGCTGCGCTCAGCATCGCCGGCCAAATGCAGGCCGATCCCAGAGCCAACGGCGAAGCCCGGCATCCGATGGTCGTCAATGTCGTCCACGTCAAGTTCGACGGCGACGAAATTGGGCGATCCCTCCATCGGTTCCTGAACGATGCGCGCTACGCCGCGTGCCGTAAATGCAGAGTTGCCTTCGTCAAGGATGGACAGCGCCGCCTTGGGGTATTCGCGCAAGCGGGCCAATGATCCACGACCATGAGCAAGCGAGAAAAGGATTCGATGATCCCCAACGCGGACCGGAGCCGTCACCGGAATGGCGTGCGGTTCCCCGTCCATTGTGCTGAGCACGGCGACGGTGGTGGCAGGCCATTCCGGTAAACGCTCCAACTGCGGATGCTCCTCGCGTGGCGCAGTCTCGGGAGCAAGAATCGGCTTGTCCTTGCGAAGTGCCGCCATCGTAACCTCGTCGAAGTGTAGATGGGTCTGCACGAGTTTCGGGGTGGTCACACCCATCCATTGGTTCAGCGATAGGTCAGCGAAACGTGGACTGCGAAACACTTCCAGAAAACGGAGTGGCTCCTCACCGGTGTTTTCGACGTAGTGACCATATGCGAAGGGTACGTAGCCGACGTCACCGGCCTGGTAGTCGAAGGTTCTGGCTTTGCCGGGAGTGAACACAGTCATGCGGCTGTGCCCCTGAATGTAGTACTGCCATTCGTCTGTGTTGGGATGCCAGTGCAACTCGCGCATAGCGCCGGGATCTATCTCTACCAGTGCTGCCGCGATCGTGCTGGCGGCCGGGAAGTTCGAAGAGTCGACGATTCGCACTTGGCCACCCGCGACCTTGAGCGGTTTTTGCTGCGACAGATGATAGCTGTAGCTCGTACTTACGACGCCCGCGGGTGCCTTGACCGTGTCTTCGGAAATTGGGCCCGGCACCTGACCTGAGAGGATCCACATCGTTTCTTCAATGTTCCGCGGCAAGCGATTGAACGCGGATTCGGGCACGCCGAAGTTCTTCGCCAATATCTCCCGTGGAGTATGTATGAACCAGTCGCTGATCAGGAACGTCTCGTTTTCTGAAAAGTTGCCATCGTCGAACACAAGCAGAAATTCGCATCCTTCTTCGAGACCCTGAATGGAATGCGGAATACCGGCTGGGAAGTTCCAAAGGTCGCCTACTCCCACGTCGTCGATAAAATTCCGTCCTTGCGCATCGACCGCGGTGATCCGAGCACGCCCAGCCAGCATGTAGGCCCATTCGGCTTCTCTATGCCAGTGCAACTCGCGGATGCCGCCCGGTTTCAGGCGCATGTTGACGGCAGCTACTGTGGTCGCTACCGGCAGTTCGCGCACCGTCACTTCGCGAGCCCAACCTCCAGGAGCAAGCCGGTTGCGCGCTGCTGCGAAGGAGAACTTGAGATTCGGGATTGTCCCCGCGTCAGTTGAGGGCGAAGCTAACAGGTCAGGATTCTCGCACTCAATCGCCACGTTGCGCGGACCCAATATTGTTCCGCCGCGCTCGGCACGAATTGGCTCGGGAAGATGATCATCTTGACTGGCGGAGAGATGAAGCTTGGCTGTTTTACTGGACATGAGTTTGCGCTCCTTTATCCTTGGTAGGGACCCGCAGAATAGATCCCCGTACCCTTTCTCCACGATGAGAAGAGCACGTTCACTGCCACTTCTTCACAAATTGCGGGGTGATTGCCCATTGTCCCTCAAGCAGTCGGCGTGCCCAAGAGAGCTCTGTAAAACGGCTTTGCGGCACCATTCAGACGCTATTTCGTTCTTCTGACGCGCATGATCGTCGTCACGAGTTAGCCGAACATGCTGACAGGAGCACTGCGCAACCTGCAGCATCGGGCCGTTGAAATCACCTTGTTCAACGTGCTGACACTGAGACAACACTCCGGCGGTTGGGCTCTGTCTCAGTTGAAATCTCGGCCACTGACAACCACGAAAGGTCGTGATTCGTCCAGTTGAATCATCAGCACTGCGGTGATATCGGAAACGGAATCTTGTTTGCTCGAAGCGAGGGACAACGAAGAGTCCAGAATCTTCGGAGGGGTCTATGAGAAAAGAGAAAGAATTCACGCACGCCGGGCTTCTCGCCATCGGCTTCTTGACGTTAGCCGTTCCGTGCGCAATCTGCCTGAAGGGGATCGCGTCTCCAAGACAGCAGGAGCCGCCAGCCAGTCCGGTGCGTCAAGGACAGATGCCACGTGACTTCGATGTGGAAGTCGCGCGGGTAGCCGCGCAAATAGATCAGATTGAGGAGCAGACTCTGCGAAAGATGAGTGAAACGACGCAGGATCGCGAGGGACAGATCCGAACGCTCGGCAAGCTGCTTCTATTTGACAAGCATCTCTCCGTTAAGGAAAACGAGGCCTGTAGTTTCTGCCATACTCCGGAGACGGGCTTCACGGGTCCAATCCAGTCTCTAAACCTGAGCACGGTCTCCTATCCGGGCTCGGTGAGAACTCGATTCAGCCAACGAAAACCACAGAGCTACATGTATGCGGCGTTCTCACCAGTCCTGCACTACGACTCGTTCCGCGCTGATCTCGTGGGCGGAAATTTCTGGGATATGCGTGCAAGTGGATATCACTTGCAAAGTCCTAGCGCCGAGCAGGCGCAGGGTCCGCCGACGAACCCCGTGGAGATGGGACTACCGGACTCGGCGTGCCTCGCTTACCGGCTTTCGAAAGCTCCGTACCGCAGACTGTTCGAACAGGTTTGGGGCACCGGGTCGTTCGCAATCAGCTGGCCGAAGGACGTCGAGCGCATCTGCTCGACTCCCGGCCCGCCTTTGCATAGTGATCCGTATCCGGTCCATTTAAGTGCAGCGGATCGCGAGCGTGCGGACCACGCTTATGATGGCTTCGGACTCGCAGTGGCGGCCTACGAAGTCTCGCCGGAAATCAGTCCGTTCACTTCAAAATATGACCTTGTGCAGGCTGGGAAAGAGGCATTCACCGCGGAGGAAGCGAGAGGATATGCGCTTTTTCGAGGCAAGGCGCGTTGTAACGAGTGCCATCGCGACGGCGGTCCTGGGGAAGAACCGCTATTTACAGATTTCACCGCGAGCAATCTGGGGGTGCCGCGAAATCCTGCGCTTCAATTCTACTTTGAAGCCGCGCTGGACCAGGCTAGCTACAGTCCGAATACCGAGGGGCCATCCTACACAGATGCGGGCGTTGGCTACTTCCTCCGCAAGCTGAAGAGCCTCAGCGGTCAGCTCAACCCCAATTCGCACTGGATCCCCCTCGCTCCGTACTTCGACGGAAAATTCCAGGTGCCGACATTGCGCAACGTCGACATGCGCCCGAATCCGCAATTCGTGAAGGCATATATGCACAACGGCTATTTCAAGAGCCTCAAGGAAGTCGTCCACTTTTACAACACGCGCGACGTTCTCCCACATTGCAAGCCTGGAGATCCCGGTGAAAAGATCACGTGTTGGCCGCCGCCGGAGAATCCGGCGAACCTCAACAAAACTCAGCTGGGCGATCTCAAACTCACAGACCAGGACGAGACTGATATTGTGGCGTTTCTAAGAACCCTGACCGACGACTACGGAAAGTTCGAGTGGCAATGGGGCGCGAACCGAAGCCCGTCAGGTACACTGCTCTCACGGATTGCCGATAGAAACAAGTTGCCAGCAAGATAGTCTGCAACTGCGGATTTTTGCAAATGCCTACGTCGAAAATGCCCCGAGGCGATGAAGATTGCGGCCGAAAAGCTATCGGTAATCTAGGTTTGGGTATTGGTTTCAAGCATGCATAATAAATACGCGTAAGGCTTGGCACCCTGGTCCGGTCGACTTCCTGCCCATACGTTGACAGTCTCTTCGAAGAGGCAGCAACATGTGGAGATACAGCGGAAGAAGGCTTGTGAATAAGCGGATGTCGAAATTGCGACGTTATGGATTCGCGGTGATTTCCTGTGCCCTGGCACTCGCCGCCGCGCGGTCGCTCGACGCTCCCGTGTCTTGCTTCTTTGTGGCTGTCATTCTGAGCAGCCTCTACGGTGGGCGAGGGCCCGCTCTCCTTACGAGCGTACTCTCCACGTTGGCTTTTGATTACTTCTTCTTACCTCCGCGTTTCAGCCTGCTGGTCGAAGCGTCCTCGTACCTGCGCCTTTCCGCGTTCCTTGCTGCGCTCGTGCTGATCGGATGGCTCATTGATTTGCTAAGCAACAGTGAAAAAGAACGTCGACGCCTGGACGATCAGTATCGGCTAGTGAGCGAGACAGCCGTCGATGCCATCGTTTCCATCGACCCTCGTGGCCAAGTCACCTTCGCCAATCCTGCCACAACCCAGATGTTTGGTCGCGATCTGGAGGAGATTGTGGGACACCCAGTCACGACACTTATTCCCGAATTCGCCGTCCACGATTGCCGAGGCACACGAGAATTCATCGGCTTGCGCAGCAACGGTGATCGTTTTCCCGTGGAAGTCTCCTTCGGCCGGAATATCGCGGGGAACGGGGGGGGCTTCACGGGCTTCCTTCGCGACGTGACTGAACGAATCGGGTCAGCCGAAGCCTTGAAAAAGAGCGAGCTGTATCTAGCGGAAGCCCAAAAACTCAGCCGAACCGGAAGTTTCGGATGGAGCGTCCCGACCGGACAACTGTTCTGGTCCGAGGAAACGTATCGCATTTTAGAGTGGGCCCGAGACGTTCAACCGACACTCGAACTGGTTTTCCAGAAGATTCATCCCGAAGACCGAGATCGTGTGCGTGAAGCCCTAGACCGTGCCGCCCGCGAGGGTGAGGATCTGAATTTGGAACATCGACTCGCCATGGATGGCGGGGTCATGAAATACGTCCATGTCATAGCTCGTGCTTGCAAAGACCCGGCTGGCCGCCTCGAATACATTGGAGCCGTTACTGATATCACCGAGCAACGACGGGCGGAAGAAGAACTTCGACAAACCGAAGCGGCCGCTGAGGAACGGCTCCGTCTGATTGTCGATTCGACGCCTGTCTTTCTTACAAGTGCCCGCCTCGACGGGTACGTAGATTACTTTAACAAACCCCTCCTTGACTACTTGGGACTCCCCTTGGAGAAGGTTGAGGGTTCGGGTTGGGTGTCCTGGATCCACCCGGAGGACGTTCAAGGTATCACGGATAAGTGGAAAACAATGTTGGGTTCCGGCGAGCCGGGGGACGAATACGAAGCTCGCGTGCGACGATTCGATGGCGTGTACCGATGGTTCTTGCACCGCGCCGTACAACTGCGCGACCACAACGGAAGGCCTTTGAAATGGTACGGATCGGCGATAGATATCGAAGACCGCAAGCGCGCGGAGGAAGCACTGCGCCGGAGCGAGGCCTACCTGGCGGAATCGCAGAGAATGACCAAGAGCGGCAGCTGGGCCTGGAACACGCGCACCGGGTCCCTTTATTGGTCACAGGAGATTTTTCGCATCTACGAGCTCGATCCGGCCACCGGCCCCCCCACTCACTCCGAAATGATTGCAATGATACATCCCGAGGACCGACCGGCAATCGAGGAGAGAGCAAAAATGGAGGCAACTAATAACGATTGGCACGACTCCGAAACGGATTTCCGAATTGTTCTTCGAACTCAACGGATTAAGCATCTTCACTCGATCGCCAATCCGGTCATGGACAAATGGGGTGAAGTCGTCGAGGTTGTGGGTACAGTAACGGACGTCACGGAACGGAAAGACGCCGAGGAGGCACTGCGGCGAAGCGAACATCACCTCGCCGAGGCTCAGAAGCTGACACATACCGGGAGCTGGATCTTCGACTTGCCCTCCGGTGAGGCTTTGTACCTTTCCGACGAATGGTACCGCATTTTCGGGTTCGACCTGAGCAAAGGCATCCCGAGCCGGAAAGAACGCGAGCAGCGTATCCATCCGCAGGATCGAAACCTGTGGTTGGCAGCCCTCGAGAACGCTGCAACAAACAAATCCCACTACGAGGTGGAGTTCCGCATCGTCCTTCCAGATGGAACGAATAAGTTTCTTCACTCGTTAGCCAATCCTCTTTTGAATAAACACGGTGAGGTGGTGCAATTGATCGGGAGCACAACGGACATCACCGAACAGAAGATAGCGCAAGATTCCCTGCAGAGGGCACTGGAAGAGATTCGAGAACTGAGGGACGAATTGTACGAAGAGAATATCGCCTTGCGAGAAGAGATCGATCAGACATCAATGTTCGAGGAGATCATCGGGTCCTCGAATGCACTCCGCAGAGTCCTCTCAGACGTCGCTCGAGTAGCACCAACCGATTCCACCGTACTCATAACCGGAGAAACGGGAACCGGAAAGGAATTGATCGCGCGCGCCATCCACAACCGGTCGAGCCGGGCGAAGGGTCCGTTTATTCGATTCAATTGTTCGGCGATTCCTCAGTCTCTCATTGCTTCGGAGTTGTTTGGTCACGAAAAGGGAGCTTTCACGGGGGCCACTCAACGGCATATCGGGCGCTTTGAATTGGCCAACCGCGGAACCATCTTTCTCGATGAGATCGGCGAACTCTCTCCAGAAACGCAGGTTACGCTGTTACGCGTCCTTCAAGAACGGGAGCTCGAGCGCATTGGCGGCAACCAGCCGATTCCCGTTGACGTCCGGGTCCTTACGGCGACAAATCAAGATCTGCATTCTCTTGTTCACGACGGAACCTTTCGGCAGGACCTCTTCTACCGTCTCAACGTGTTTCCGGTCCGGCTACCGGCTCTTCGTGAGCGCATCGAGGATATTCCATTGCTAGTGGAATATCTCATCGAGAGATATGCGGCCAAAGCTGGCAAGAAAATCAAGCACATCAGTAAGAGGACTCTGGAGCTGTTTCAGAGCTATGACTGGCCGGGCAATGTTCGAGAGTTACAGAACGTCGTGGAACGAGCCGTTGTGTTGAGCAATAACGAAACATTTACGGTGGACGAGTCCTGGTTCCGAGCCGACGAGGCCCACGAACCCGATGACCCCGCTAACGAACAATTGGGAATGCTCGAGCGTCGCGATACGGAGAAGGAAAAAAGAATCATCGAAGCGGCATTGGCCGAAACAGGGGGGCGGATCGCTGGGCCGCGCGGTGCGGCCGCCAAGCTCGGCGTCCCCCGCCAAACTTTGGACTCCAAAATCCGGAGTTTGGGCATCAACAAGTATCGATTCAAGCCCAGCTAATCCAGTAAGTCGGAACAATCCCCTAACGAGGATCGGACCCTGTAGCGGAACAGGCTTTCTTGTTGGACCGCGAGATGCCCAACTTGCGCATCCGGAAGTAAAGAGTCGAGCGCTTGACTCCTAACCGGGCCGCTGCTCCATTGGGACCAGCGACTAGTCCGTTCGTCTTTTCCAGAGTTCTGTGGATGTGCTCACGCTCCGCCTCTGCGAGCGTCCTCGGTTCCTGGTTGTCCCCGATCGCGACAGGTGCGATGCCCTGCAGAGGGTCATGCAGAACGTTTCCGCACGTCATGATAACGCTGCGTTCAACGCAATTCTGAAGTTCCCGAATGTTTCCCGGCCAAGAGTAGGCAACCAAGGCAGCCATGACTTCTTCCGGGATCTCATCGATACGCTTGCCCATTCTCTCGGAATACTTACCCACGAAGTGCTTCACAAGGTCGGGAATATCCTCCTGGCGATTCCGTAGCGGGGTAAACCGATAGGGAAAACATTCAGGCGATAGTACAGGTCGCCGCGAAACCGCTTCTCGGAAACCAGCTTCGCGAGATTGGCATTCGTCGCCGCTATCAGCCGGACATCGACCCTCTGGGTCTGCGTGCTACCGAGCCTTTCGAACTCTCCTTCTTGAAGAACGCGTAGTAGCTTCGGCTGCAGTTCGAGAGGAATTTCGCCGATCTCATCCAGGAACAAAGTGCCTCGATCCGCGCACTCAAAGCGGCCTAGTTTGCGAGTCACAGCACCAGTAAATGCCCCTTTCTCATGGCCGAAGAGCTCACTCTCCAATAGGCCGCCAGGGATTGCAGCGCAGTTGAGCTTTACGAAAGAGCGATTCTTCCGTTCACTGCACGTATGGACGGCTTGCGCGATCAATTCCTTGCCCGTGCCAGTTTCCCCTTCGATGAGAACCGAGGCACCCGTGGGCGCTACCGTGCGGACGAGATTCAGAGCTTTCCTCAGCGCCTCGCTTCGACCTACAATTCCTTCAAATTCTTCACGCTCGTTGCCCTCCGCTGGAGCTTCGTCGACCGATGCGGCGGAGCGAACACTGCCGTTCGAGGACCAGCTTCCCACGAAGCTACTTGGGTCTCGATCCAGATTGTTTGCGTTTCCCATTTTGTGTACCTCCATGCCGTGTCCTATACAAAATCGGCCCTTTCGCGCGTGATCCAGTCCCGAATGTAAAGAGCACAATTGAGTACGCGAATGCCCTCCAACTCACAGGAGCAAAGAAACCTCACTGCTTCAAGATCCACGAGCGTAACCTCCTCAAGGTCAATGGCGACGACCTTTCCCGAAGCAGCGATCTCGGTCCTAATCGCGGTTAGGTCGTCGGATCGAATCCGACCAATCAGTCTGAGTGTTATACGCTGCTGTTGAGGATCGGAAAGCCGAACAATTCTCAGGGTCATGAACCGACATAGTGCAGCTCGATTGCCAGCGCTAGTGCTTTGACGATAAAGGACTTACGCAGTGGTGGTGTGCTGAAAGTTCAGAATTTTCCGATTCTCAGAATTTTCCCAGGCTCATTCGCAAATCAGGCTGCGGTTGCGATTGGGAATGCCCGTGCATTTGAAAAGGTGGAGCGACTTCGGCGACAGCTCGAGTGCGAAAATGACTACCTACATGAGCAGGTTCAGCAGGGTTTTGAATTTGGAGAGATTCTTGGCACGAGCAAGGCTCTCAAAGACGTGTTGCGACAATCCATACTTTAGCAGCAGGGCCTCATTGCTCATACGCGACATGGCAGAATTATGGCGAGACAGAGTCGTCAACGTCTCTCAGCGGCGGTCTTTCCGTGAACCCGACGACCCTTGCACTACCCCTCAAGAAGCCCAAGACAAATCAGCACGTCGT
>JASHQK010000441.1 GCA_030039195.1 Candidatus Sulfotelmatobacter sp. | reverse complement strand
AGAAGAACTGGAGCAGCATCTCTCCGATATTCGCAGGCTTGCCACACGCGTTGATCTGACACCAGAGGAACGAGAGGTTGCTGCTCGCGCTGAGAAGTTTGCCATAGCACTTCTGAAAGCGCACAACGCGTCGGGGCATGATGGAAAGAGATGTCCGTTTGGTACGGTGATTTGACTCGCCGTTACGGACTGCGCATATTCGATTCGCATGCGCTTGCAACATAGCGGTGTTCGGGGTAGAAAGGCAGCCATGCCAGTTCACATGGGCATCATGTGCGAGAAGTGCCGCAGAGTCCACTTCGTCGGCACATCCTCTGGAATCCAACCCATGCCTGCACCGGGAATGTATGCGATTTCCTGTCGATTCTGCTCTGAAAGAAAAGAATTCAGAAAGGAAACGATGCGTCCGTACCGCGTGTCGGATGAAGTGTTCCAGGCTGGCCATGCAAACGAGGGTGACTACGTGCCTATTCCTCTTCCCCCATCAGCGAAAAAACCGAGCGGGCCGATATCGAATCAGTAGCGGTAATCCCGGAGTGCAGGCGACCGGCGCAGCGAAAAAAGGCCACTCCACCCGTCACGCGGCAAGCGGCTCCCTCCTTGCCAGGTTCAAAATTGTCATGGGAATGCGGACGCGCCTCAAATGCCCCGACTTAATCTCGGTGGCATACACAAAAACGGCATGATCGTTCACCACAACCGGCTCACCCACCAGTTCAAACTGCGTTCCGTATAGCCGTATCTGATTCTCTCGGGTGAAGCCCAACCGCTTTAGTCTTTCGCAAAGGAGGACTTGCTCTTCGGTCATTGGAGCACCCTACTCTCTAACTTTCACATCCGAGCTTGGGATTTTAACGACGAGAATGGAGACGGACGAAAAACGAAGGCAGTTTACAGCTGAAGCTGGGATAGTTCTGTGATTCGTGTCACCCGGCTCGTCAATGGCGCAATTTGGCGCATCCCACCCCCCTGCTTGCTCCATCTACTTGCGTGGAATCCTCCTTAAGGAACTCTCCCTCAATCTGTCCTCTGGTTTATTGCGCAGGCTCCCATCGAAAGTGGATTTTGCACAAGTTCCGCTTCCTGGGCACACTTAACTTGCGCGCGCTGTCAGTGATTCACGCGTGCGGTCTTCGCTACTCAGTCCAGATCGGCAAGCACCTCGGGGTTGGCGGACGCTTTCTGAGCGACATCGCCAGCGCTCGCTGCGCGTTTGAAAGGAACGGCGAGGAATTCACATCTGAATCTAAGGCAGCCCTCAGCAACTGTCCTTCGCCACGAAGACCCATTCCGACGATCTGCGATACCAGCGCCAGCCAAACCGCACACGCGACCAGCAACACAAAGATCAAAGGGAAGCCAACGTGCTCTCTGGGATTCAAGATGAATTCCACGAGGCCTACCATGAAGACCACGCCCGCTAAAAAGATGCCGCCGAGCTTGACGATCCGGCTAAACGTGACTACGGTTTCTGCTGCTTGATATTCGTGTTGGTAGCGCTTAATCGCGGCTGTGGCGTCGCTCGATTCCGGAGCGAACGTAGTGATGACGGCAGCGCTCATAACGGCCTCCTTACTGGTTGAAGGCACTCCACTGCCGGGAGTCGCCGCGCTCCAGCCCGCACGGTTTGTGCTGAGGTCGAGCGCTGTCTTCCAGCGACTCCCGGCCTGGTTTCTTTGTAGCGCGGGCGGGCCTGGAGTGCAGTGATTCGGAGCACGGCTGCAAACGACTGGCGTTTCAGGGCGCGCGAATCACCTTCCTTGCATACGGTTAATCTCGCTGCTTTATCATGTATTCCATTGCCCTGGGGAGCGAGATGCAGACAAAGGAATTCGATCTGGTTGTGATCGGCAGCGGACCGGCCGGACAGAAGGGCGCGATCTGCGCCTCGAAATTGGGTAAACATGCAGCCATCGTGGACAAGAAACTGGCGATGGGCGGAGTGTGCGTTCACACCGGAACGATTCCCAGCAAGACTTTGCGCGAAGCCGTGCTCTATTTCAGCGGATTTCGGCAACGATTGTTCTATGGCCGCAATTACATGCTGAAAGACAACGTCACCATGCAGGATCTTCTGTTTCGCGCGCAGGCGGTCCGAGCGCGGGAAGTTGAAGTGATCAAAGCTCAACTCCGGCGAAATGGCGTCACGACCTTCGAAGGAGCAGCTCGTTTCGTAGATGCGAACACCGTCGAGGTGCCGGTCGAAGGAGGGCCCATTCTTCTGCGGGGCACGAATTTTCTAATTGCCTGTGGTACTCGTCCCGCACACTCGGAAAGCTTTCCCGTCGACGGCGTCCACATACTGGATTCGGACCAGGTCGAGCAATTGCAGGAGGTTCCCCGCGAACTCATCGTGGTCGGAGCCGGTGTCGTCGGAATTGAATATGGCGCGATGTTTGCCGCGCTCGGCGTGAAGGTCACTCTGGTGGACCAACGGCCCTCGCTGCTGGAATTTGCCGATCGAGAGATTATCGACAATCTCTGCTTTCAACTCCGCCGCATGGGAGCAGTGTTTCGCTTGGGCGAAAAAGTGGTGGAGGCTGGCCGGGACCCCGAACGAAATCGCGTTTTCATCAAACTCGAAAGCGGAAAGATCGTTCACGGGCAGGTCGTTTTGTACACCGTAGGGCGCCAGGCCAACAGTGATCAGCTGAATCTGCCCGCGGCCGGTATCCCTGCGGGAGATCGTGGCAAGATCGCGGTCAACGAATTTTTCCAGACCGCCGTTCCTCATATCTATGCGGCCGGTGATGTGATCGGCTTCCCGGCGCTGGCCAGCACTTCGATGGAGCAGGGACGGCTTGCGGCATCGCACATGTTCGGCAAGGTTTCACGGGTGCCGGAAGAGGCCATCCCATACGGCATTTACACCATTCCGGAAGTATCGATGGTCGGGCGCACGGAGGAGCAACTCACCGCGGCCAAAATTCCCTACGAAGTCGGCCTGGCGCGATACGCGGAACTGGCCAAAGGACAGATGCTGGGCGATGAAGAAGGCATTCTCAAACTTCTGTTTCATCCCGAAACTCTGAAAGTGTTGGGCGTGCACGCCATCGGAGATCGCTCCGCTGAAATCATTCACATCGGCCAGGCCGTGCTGAGCCTTGGTGGAACTATTGAGTACTTCCGCGACACGGTTTTCAACTACCCGACCTTGGCAGAAGCGTACAAGGTTGCCGCGTTGGATGGGTTCAATAAACTCTGATCAGCAAGTAAAAGATCTCGCTTTAGCGTTTCTTTTTCGCCGGTTTCGGCAGAGCCAGCTCGCGATCAAAGAAATCGGCCGCCATTTGCGCGACCTGCGCATGAACGGCTTCCCGATCCACGCCTGCATTATCGACAAACAGTTGCGGAAGCTGCTTCTTGCCCGCGTCCGTGCCGACGTCGAGAAAGGTGTAATGGCCGACGCCGCCGGGCAGAATCGTCAGCTTCGCTCCATTGATGTGATCCGCAAAGTACTGTGCATTATCCGCGGGCGGCACCATGGTATCGCTCGCGCCCGCCACGATTTCGACCGGAATCGTGATCTTCTCGAGGCTCTCCGGCGTGAACGCGCGCGCAATCGCAGGAGCGATAGCAAAGACAGCGCGTATGCGTGGATCGCGATAAGAGTCGCCCGCATGGCGAACGGCGTCTTGCACGTCGGCTTGCTGTTGAATCGCCTTGAAACGTTCCAGCAAATCTGGCATCTCGGGCGGATTGCAGGCGTTTTTCATCTGGTCACACCAGGCCAGAAGCTGATTGAAGTCGGTAGTCCCGCCGGCCAGCTCCATCATCGTGTATCCGCCGTAAGAAAAGCCCGCCGCGCCGATGCGGCCGGGGTCAATTCTTTCGCCGAAGCGCGGATCGCTGAGCAGGTCGGTGATGGCCGTGGTGATGTCCCGAGCCCGTTCCCAGCCTTCGACAAATCCCTGTGTGGTGTATCCGGTCATGGCGTTGTTGCCGGGATGATTCACCGCGACTACGATGTAGCCTCTGGAGGCAAGATAGGTGCCAAGCCAAGCCATTTGCAGGGCGCTGCCGCCCGTTCCGTGCGAAAGCGCCACCAGCGGGTACTCGCCGAAGCTGGGCTCGAACGTCGCATCTTTCGCGGCGCGGCCGGCGAAAAACAGCGGGGCGTCCGGCGGCCCGATGTACATATCTTTTTCTTCGCTGCTGGACTCGGCGGGGTACCAGACGGCGCTGTTCAGGACCTCACCCTTCGAGCCGCGCCAGTTGTAGTCAGATGGAGCCGCGAAGTTACGCTGGCTGACGCCGACCGGATGAAGAACCGGGGGCTCCTCTTTTTTCTTCTTCGAGGCAAAGGAAACGGTGGCGCAAGCTGCGAGCGCCACCGCCAGGAGTCGACCTCGAGTCACCATGTCTACAGCAAGATTCTAGCTCATGGCGCTAATCGCCCGAGGGCAAAAGCATCTCCTCCGGACCAGGATCGATGTTGACCGTCGTGTGTGGGCATTCCCCCAGAATCGGCTGGCATGCCGCGTCGGGCCCGTGTTTTGGCTTCATGGGTTGCATCCTGTCCGTAAATTGTTCGGTTTCGGTGGATCCCGCCAGCGCGGTGGTGGAAGCCAGGCCGCCGCTGATGACCTGCTGCACCTCGTCGAAATATCCCGTGCCAACGAAGCGCTGATGCTTCACCGCCTGATAGCCATACTGGCTCTCGCGGCTGAATTCTTTTTCCTGCAGCCGCGAATACGCCGTCATGCCGGAAAGCTTGTAGGCGCGCGCCAATTCGAACATGCTGAGATTCAGCGCGTGGAAACCAGCCAGCGTAACGAATTGAAACTTGTATCCCATGCGCGCGAGTTCGGGCTGGAAGCGCGCGATCGTAGCTTCGCCAATGTTTTTGCGCCAGTTGAAGCTCGGCGAACAATTGTAGGCCAGCATCTTTTCCGGATACTTCGCGTGAATGGCGTCGGCAAATTGCCGGGCTTCCTCGAGATCCGGATGCGAGGTTTCGCACCAGATCAGATCGGCATAGGGCGCGTAGGCGATGCCGCGGGCAATGGCGGAGTCAATTCCGCCGCGAATCCGGAAGAATCCTTCCGGTGTGCGCTCGCCGGTGCAGAAAGCGCGGTCGCGGGGATCGATGTCACTGGTGAGCAGGTGTGCACTGTCGGCGTCGGTGCGTGCCATGATCAGCGTTGGCACTCCCATGACGTCAGCGGCGAGGCGCGCCGCAACCAGCTTTTGTATCGCCTCGGTGGTGGGAACCAGCACCTTGCCGCCAAGATGTCCACACTTTTTCGCCGAAGAAAGCTGGTCTTCAAAGTGAACGCACGCTGCTCCCGCTTCGATCATGGCCTTCATGAGCTCGAAGGCATTCAGAGTTCCGCCAAAGCCGGCCTCGGCGTCGGCCACCAGCGGCGCAAACCAGGTCTCGGAGGGAGCAACTTTTCCTTCCGTATGATGAATCTGATCGGCTCGTTGCAGCGCATTGTTGATGCGGCGGCAAAGATTGGGAACGCTGTCGGCCGGGTACAAGCTCTGGTCGGGATACATCGTGCCCGCATCGTTGGCATCGGCCGCAACCTGCCATCCGCTGACATAGATCGCCTTCAGCCCGGCCTGCACTTGCTGCACGGCCTGATTGCCGG
Source organism: Candidatus Sulfotelmatobacter sp. (assembly GCA_030039195.1). Lineage (GTDB taxonomy): Bacteria > Acidobacteriota > Terriglobia > Terriglobales > Acidobacteriaceae > Sulfotelmatobacter. The sequence continues at coordinate 4,351 of JASHQK010000441.1, read as the reverse complement.
TCATTGCGCCCAGCGCGTTCACGTACGGGTCCGTCTGCAACAGCTGCCACAGCCGTTCCGCGCCCATGCGAGCGAGCGTGTGTTCAATGTGAATCGAACCGCGCAAGCGCAGCACGTCCTCGGCTGAATAGGGGCGCTCCACGCCTTTCCACCGCGGGTTGTTGGTCCATTCCTGGTTGAGGCAATCCTGCGCCAAAGCGTACTGCGCCGCGCGCTCCCGATCGCTCATGATCGGCTCCAGCCCGCGCAGATTGGTATTAGGGTGCTTTCCATTTCCGTTGTCTTGCATGTTGACTTCTCCTGGGAATTTCGTTTTCAAACGAGTGGCTACGATGGACTGAATTCTCCGTTGACGATCATGGCTTCGCTGATTTCCCGCGCCCGCTGGAAGCGTTCTGCTTCCTCGGGCGAATCCTTTGCGGGAGATTCCGCGAGCAAGCGCTCAAGCTCTTCATCAAAAAGTTGCGAGATGAATTGGGGCGTGTGCTTTACCGGATGTCCGTCTGCGTCTTCCACGCGGACCAGATCGCGGTGCATAACCCGTTGCGCGATCATCAAGCGATAAATGCGATCAGTGGCCAGATCTTCCATGTAGCCATCGAGCAGGCTTGCGCCTTGTCCGCTGAGCACGCCATGGCGATAGCGAATGACCGTGCGGACCGCGGCGCGGGTGCCGTCGACAGAACGTTTTCCCACGCCGACCGGCAGTGGGCGCAGACCGGGATAGCGGCTGGCGCTCTTGGGCCGCGACTGCAATTGATTCGGGTGAGGGAACTGCGCTACCGCAATCGCGTTCTGATCGGGATGGCCGGTCCACGCGCCATCCATCAGACAATCGGCTTCGTTCTTTTTATCTTTCTCCAGCACCGCTAGAGCACGCGCGTTCAGTTCCGCATCTTCGCGGCTGGGATAGAGCGCAGTCATCCCGCCGATGGCCAAAATGCCGCGATGATGGCAAATTTCGGGCATCAACTCGCGCAGGTTCTGAAAGAATGCGACGTTGTGAGGAATCGTGTTGCGATCGGGCAGCACCCAATCCGGATCGTCGAGATTGAAGTGGATCAGGCTGGCCATGTAATCCCAGCGGCCCAGATTGAGTCCCAAGATGTGATCGCGCAGGTTGTAGGCGAACTCTTCCATCTGAAATGCCAGCGGATGCGACTCGACCAGCGCCATGCACTTGATGTAGTCGTGCGCCAGGCCGCGCCCCCGCGCCAGCTCCTGGAACAAATCGCGCCACCACAACGCTTCTTCCGCCGATTCGGATTTCGGAATGTAGAAGCATAGCGGGTGCTTCAGTTCCGCCGGATCGATGCGGTAGAAAATCCGCGCGACATCGAAGAGCGATGCGGAAACCAGTTCGCCGGGAATGAGTCCGGCCTGGTTGAGGTGCAGGCCGCGCGGCCGCGTGAAAATGACCGTGCTGCTCGGTTGAATCGTGACCGTTCGCCCGCGCTTCTGATCGTAGTAACTCAGCCGGCCACGCAAGCACTCCAGAATATTTGTGACTGCTGTCGCCTGATGTGACCACTCGTTCACGCACGAATCTTCGAGGTCGAGCATCACACCGGGCGCGCCAGAGTTCAGCATCTTGACGCACAGTTCCGCATCGTCGGCGGGACCGGTCATCTGATTGCGCTGATCCTGGCACCACTCGGGAAGCGTGATGCGCCAGCCGTTGCGCACGGCATCGGAAGGGAAGCGGTGTTGCGGCTTGTTGCCTTCCAGCGAAGCCTGCAGGATCTCCGTGCGGCGCACGACCAGCTGCCGCTGGCGCGGCGTAAACCGGCGGTGCAAGGGAAGGAAAAAATCCATAAAACCCGGGGGCAGATCGCGCGCGGCATCAAAGTCCGCAGGCGCGCTGTTCATCGGGCTGAGCAGCGTGTTAGGTTCGGCGTTGGCGATGGCGGCTGGACTCATGAGCGAAACTTCCTGGGATTTAGTGTGTTCAATACACTGAACATCGATTCACAATACGGCACGATGCTAGGATGGACCGCAGGACCCGTCAAGGCCGATGTTCAATATATCGAACATACATTCATTTTGTTGACCGCCTAGGGAGTTTGTTACCATAACGTTTTGGTATGCGTCCGAACCACGAATCCCTCTCCGCCGCGGTCGAGCGGGCTCTGGCCATGCTGGAGGCGGTTGCCCAGGAGCCGGAAGGCCTCTCCAACGCCGAAATCAGCCGCAAGCTGCAGATTCCAAAGAGCTCGGCCAGCTACATCCTGCGCACCTTGGAGAAGCAGGCCTATCTGAATCGCGACCCGGAAACCGGCCGATATCGGGTGGGATTGAAGATTCTCAGCCTCAGCCGGGGCGCGCTGACCGGCATCGATGTCCGCGAAGTCGCTCTGCCCATCATGCGCAATCTCACGCACAAAACCGGCCTGACCTGCCATCTGGCGATCCTGGACGGGCCCGACGCGGTCTACATTGAGAAGGTCGAACCGGAGGGATTCATCCGCATGGACACCTGGGTCGGCCGCCGCATGCGGGTACACGCGACCAGCGTGGGGAAAGCGTTGGTGGCGCACATCGCGCCGGAGCGGCTGGAAAAAATTCTTTCCGAGCGTGGCATGGAAAAACGCACGCCCAAAACCATTACTACTGTGCCGCGCTTGATGAAGGAGCTGGAGAAAGTTCGTGCCCAGGGCTACGCTGTCGACGACGAAGAGAACAATATGGGAGCGCGCTGCGTGGGCGCGCCGGTCTTCAACCAGAGCGGCGTGATCGAGGCGGCGATCGGGCTGAGTGGCACGATCAATCAAGTGAACGCGCACACCATGCCGCGCATTCTCGAAGCCTTGAAAGATGCGGCGCGGCACATTTCGATGCAGCTGGGATATCGTGCTCCACATCGCCGCGCCAGCAGCGCATGATGGACCCAGCAATTAGCAGTTGGCAATTAGCCGCTGGCGACTAGCGAATACTTATTGCAGAGGAATGCAACCTTTGAACGTCAATCGTTGCTTCTGCATCTACCTCCCATGACCGATCCCTCCCAGAACGAGATAGTTCGACATTACGACGAGGTCAGCGAATCTTCGCGCCTGAGCGCGGGAGCATCCCAGATGGAACGCGCGCGCACAGAAGAGCTCATCCTGCGCCATCTTCCTCCCGCGCCGGCAACCATTCTCGATATTGGCGGCGGAGCGGGTGCGTATGCTCTCTGGCTCGCCGCCCGCGGATACCGCGTGCATCTCGTCGATCTGGTTCCCAAGCATGTCGAAGAGGCACGGGCCGCGTCGCAGAAGCAGGCAGAATTTCCTCTGGTCTCGGCCGAAATCGGCGATGCCCGGAAGCTGCCGTTTCCTGACGATTTCGCGGATGCGGTTCTGTTACTCGGGCCGCTATATCACTTGCTCGAAAAAGAAGATCGTCTGGCCGCTCTGCGCGAGGCCCATCGTGTCGTGCGTGCGGGAGGATTTGTCTGGGGCGCGGCCATCAGCCGCTTCGCCTCCTTCTTCGATTCGCTATCCACAGGATTCTTCTCCGATCCCGCGTTCGCGCCGCTTCTGACTCGCGACCTCGCGGAGGGACAGCATCGCAATCCCACCGACAATCCGCTTTACTTTACCGACGCCTACTTTCACCGTCCCGGCGAACTGTCGCGCGAATTTCTTGCTGCGGGATTTGCAGTCGTCGAAATCGTTGCCATCGAAGGCCCGGGCTGGCTGGCCCGCGATTTCGAGAAGCTATGGAAAGATCCGGCCCAACGCGAACGCCTGCTGGAGTGCGTGCGGAAAGTCGAGCGCGAGCCCTCGATCCTCGGCGCGAGCGGACACATCATGGGCATCGGACGACGCGCCCGCTAAAAACTCTGATCAAGTCACGTCTTGAAAGGGACGGTCTTCCAGGCCGTCCGTAAGATCAGCATCCTGGAGAAGCGGCTTTAGCCGCCGGGGGCTTAATCAGAGTGTCCCTGGAGATCAGTGTGTCAACGAGGCCTGTTGCGCTGGCACGAAATGTTCCATCACCGCCTGGTGGATCAGATCGGGAGGCGGTAGTGTCCTAAATTCGCTAACTACGAAGGACAAGAAGGAACACAAAGGGCGCAGATGCTGGTTTCCTTTGTGCGCCTTCGTGCCATTTGTGGTTAATTTAGGACACTACCCGGGAGGCAAGAATCCTTGGCCAGAATGAAGTCCTGAAATGACTTCAGATTCAGTTTCCTGATGCTTCATTTCAATCTGGATCAGCAGGTCGCTCTATTTCTCGCAGAATGGAGCCAGAACCCGCGCCGATCAAGGTGCACGCCCGTGCGATTCGGGCGAAAAACAAGTAGGACCTAGCTGATCGCTATTGCGATAAGCCAATACCACTTCCGGGCCACGCTTGTTCGGAC
>JASHQK010000440.1 GCA_030039195.1 Candidatus Sulfotelmatobacter sp. | reverse complement strand
GTGACCGGACCGGGGGGAATCTGGGTATGGGATCCGAGCGGCAAGCATCTGGGCACCATTCTCATGCCCGAGCAGCCGGCGAATCTTAGTTGGGGCGATCGCGACTACCACACGCTTTACATCACCGCGACGAAGTCTGTCTACCGACTGGAGACGAAGACCCGAGGATTCGTACCGTACCTGAAGTAGCGCTGCTCAACCCACCTGACACAACGGCCGAGCCAAGCTCCTAATGTGAGAGTGTGAAGCTGAACACATCGCTTCCCGCAGCGATCGCGACGTACTGGATGTTATTGATTGCGTAGGCCATGGGAGAGGCGCTGATCTGTTGTCCAGTATTGAAGTGCCACAGAGAGCGCCCGCTCGCCGCATCTACAGCTTCGAACGAATCAGCATCATCGGCGAAGAATACGAGCCCGCCCGCGGTGGTCATGGTGCCGCCCCAGGAACCGCCGTCGCCTGTCTGCGGATATCGCCATACCGCCTTCCCATCCGGGACCGAAAATGCCAGCAGAATCTTTTGTGAGCTCTCGCCGGGGACACGCTTCGTGCCCGTGTTGTAGTAGGTTTCGCCGCGCGTAAATGGCTTGGGCTTCGCGAAAAAGATGTTACAGCTCTCCAGAGCCATGAAATAGAACAGCCCCGTGCCGGGATTGTAGGAGGGTGAGAACCAGTTGGTAGCGCCTTCAATGCCAGGGCAGATGTACGTGCCTTGCGCAGTCGGAATTCGGCCTGAAAGTTGCGGGCGTCCCGACGAATCGATTCCTGTCGCCCAATTTAGTTTTTCCACGAACGGCGTGGCCTGCAGAAACTTGCCGTTGGTGCGGTCAAGAACGTAGAAAAAGCCGTTGCGATTGGCCTGCACCAGCAAATGACGGGTCGTGCCATTCTCTTGCACGTCCACGAGCACGGGAGTTTCGTTGGCATCGTAGTCGTACAGATCGTGCGGCGTAAACTGGAAGTACCATTTCAATTTGCCCGAATCCGGATCGAGTGCAAGGACGCACGCTGTGTATAAATCGTCGCCGGGACGGGAATCGCCTACAAAGTCAGGAGCGGCGTTGCTGGTGGTCCAATAAAGCAGGTTGAGGTCAGGGTCATAGGTTCCGGGCAACCAGGTCGTGGCGCCTCCGTAGAGGTAGGTTTTGCCGGGCCAACTGGAAGAGCCGAATTCGCCAGGGCCGGGAATCGTCCAGAATCGCCATTTTTGTTTTCCGGTCAGCGCGTCGTAGGCGGAGACAAATCCGCGCACGCCAGAATCGCCGCCCGATGTTCCCACAATAATCTCGTCCTTCACCGCCAGCGGAGCGCTGGTCGCGCCATAATGCTTGGTCTTGTCGGCGTATTCGACATCCCAGATCAAGCCTCCGGAACGGGCATCGAGGCGGAGCAAGTGAGCATCGTCAGTGAGGAGGTAGACGGAATCCTTCCAGACAGCGACGCCGCGATTTTTGTGAGAGGCCGCATCGTCAAGCAATCCCGAGCTCACGGGCCGGGTGTAATGCCAGAGAACGCGACCCGCACGGGCATCGAGGGCAAACACGTCGTTGGCGGATGTGACATACATGATGCCGCCAATCACGACCGGCGTCGCTTCCAGTCTCTGCGAATTGCCGGGATGGAAAACCCACGCGGCGTGCAACTGCTCGACATTTGCGGCGTTGATCTGGTTCAGAAGGCTGTAACGGCGGCCAGTGTAGTCACCGTTGTAAGAAGGCCAATTTGACCCCACCGGCTTGGCGAGAAGATCGTCTGCGTTCACCAAAGGAACAGCAGACACTGGGGATTGTTCCTGTTGAGCCACTCCCGGAGTTAAGGCAAGTGCGCCCAGAAAAATGAGAATCAGCGCGGAACGTGACTTCATGTCAGCGATTTTCCTCAGCAGGCAGTTGCACTTCTTGAAGAGCGCCGCGATCCACTCCATTCTGGTCTATCAAATGAAGAGACAGTCGTGCCGGTTTTCCCGGCGGTGCAATTTCCGTTTCCAATGACACAGGCTCGTCCGGATTCACGTCCACGATGGGCATTGTTCCAAGCATCGAACCATGCTGATCGTAAAAGTGTGCGATCAGATGTCCAGAAAAAAACACGCCAAACGAGCCGGAGAGCTTCACTTTGTCCTTCGCCCAAATCGCTTGTGAGGGATGGAGCACGATCCCCGCATCCGTGACACCATGGAATTCGTCCCCCGCCCGCGTGGGATACCACTCGGTGTCAAAGCTGCAAGTTTCTTCCGGACGCAAGCGGCACAGCGGGCTGTTGAGTTCCGCTTCCATGTAGATGGGACTCGCGTCGGGGTCTGCGGTCAGCGACAGAGTGCCGTCATCATTCAGCCGAATCTGAGGGCCATTCGTCCAGAAGATTACAGAGGCTTTGCCGGGATACGGCTCGTTTTCCTCATATTGAAAGCGCTCCACCATGGCATAGCGGTCGCTGCGGTCGAATACGGTCAGCCAGCCAGCCGTCGAGTCCAGCCACAATTCCGCCGCCATGTGTATGTAGTGCACGGCAAATAGACCGTCGTCTCTGACCGAAACAGAGGGATTCTCCGCCGGTCCGAAACGAACATGATAACGATTCAGATAGCTGCTCGTTGGTTTTGCCGGAGTGAACGCCCAGAAGTCGCGATTTACTGCGGGTTCGCTATTCGAACCTGTGGCCGGATTTGAAGTGTTGTATTGCGAGACGGATTGCATCGACCATTCCAGTGAGTGCCCGGTGACGTTCTTCATGGAAGCATGAAATTGGATGCGAGGGGAGTCCGAGTCCAGACGAATCGTGCGCTGAAACTGGATGCCAGTCTGCGGATCGCTTGGCCCGATGAGCTCGATTTCACAGTGGTCTCCTTCCGAAAGTTTTCGAAAGGAAAACTGCCCATCGTCGATTAGATCAGAGTCGCCGACCCAGTGTTGCTCGTCATCGTTTCCCTCCGGCAGGAGCCAGAGCTTGTCGCCCCCGTAATTGAACCAGCGGCCCGGAGTCGGAGGAAAATATTTGCCAGCCAGCTTGGGATTGACGAACAGGTAGGGATGGCCGCCGAACGTGACCTGCATGAGTCGGCCGCCATTCTGGGGCACAACGACCAACTGCACCCATCGATTGGAGACTTGTTCCGCGTCCCAGCCTTGGTATTTCACGGCTTCCACACGGCACGGTGGAGGTGGTGCTGAATTTTCCGGCGACGTTGGTTGCGCATTTGCCGGTGCGAGCGCAAGAGATACAACGATAGAAGAGAACGTGATGGCCCAGAAGCTGCGCATCGGCGGAAGATTAAGAATCATGGTTTGCCCTTCGTGAAGTGTGCGGTCGAGGGTAACATGACAACCGAATTCTTCAGCCCCGGCCCCCACAGAAAAGTAATGAAAACCAATGAAACGAAACTTTTCGATTTGCGTCAAGGAAATTGTCCGGTGTATAAATTCGGTTAATGCCCACGCGGTCTGAAGACCCCTTTGTACCCAGAATTCGGTTTTTTGTTCTGGCACTCCTGTTGTTCTCGTCCGTTTTGCTGGCTCAGGAACGGAGAGTCGATCCAACGTGGTTGCACCGGTATCTGCCGGAGTTGCGCGACGTGCAGGCAGATCTCTCATCCGAAACTTGCCATTTCAAGCCGATCTTCGGCGAAGGTGACCGAGAGAACCGAGTTCTGCAGAGTGTTGCGCGTTTCGGTGAGGCCCGGCTCGACGCAAGCGGCAAATGCCAGGGCACGCTTTATGATCGCGAAGAGGAGATCTATTTTGTTTTGCAGGGTAAAGGTGTTCTCGAATACGGCGATCAGAGCTATCCTTTGCGCGCCAACGATTTTACTTATCTTCCTCCCGGCATAAAGCACTCCGTCTCGAACAGTTCTGAAGGAACCATGCTGGTTGTGGTCATGGGATTCAAAATTCCGAAATCAGTTTCCATCGGGACACCCTCGCCACAGCCCAAGATTTTCAATTTGCAAGACGTCAAAGAGCAGACGGTCCAGGGACATCCTTCCTCGGTTTTGTACAAACTTTTGCTGGGTCCGCGCGAGGCCAACGTCGATGTCATCGACGACGCGTACGTAGTGAACAGTTTTTTCTGGATGGACTTTGCTCCAGGCGGTACGAACTTTCCGCATCACCATGAGACGGCGGAAGAGATTTATCTCGTGATCGATGGTCAGGGCGAAATGGTCGCCGGCGGCGGAATGGACGGCATCGAAGGCCGTCATGCCGCGAAAGCAGGGGACGCTTACTATTTCCGGCCCAACTGCACGGTGGGGTTTTACAACCAGAACAAAGAGGGGGCGAAGGCCCATATTCTGGCGGTGCGGTCGCGGATTCCACTGCCCAGAGATGAAGATTAGGTGCACGCCTTTCGGCGACGGCTCGAAAACGCGAGAAGTGAGTCGTTTCTTAGACGTTCAATCGAGGAGGTATCACAATGCAACCCTGCAGTTCCAGCCGACGGTCTTTTGTCAAACTTCTTGCCGCCGCACCATTATTGAGCCAGATCGCCGTACGCGATTTGTATGCGCAGGCGGCCACGGCGATTGGAAAAGATCCGCGACAAAATGTTTACACCCGGCTTGGAGTCAAGACCGTTATCAATTGCCGAGGCACGTGGACGTATCTGAGTGGATCGCTCGAATTTCCTGAGGTGCAGCGGGCGCAGGCAGAAGCGGCGTTGCACTTCGTCAACATGTTCGATCTGCAGCACGGGGTTGGTCGACGCCTGTCCGAACTGACCGGGGCGGAGTCGGGCATGGTTACCTCCGGCGCGGCGGGTGCCATGGCGGCAGCAACAGCGGCATGTATTGCCGGCGCCGACGATAAACTTATATGGCAGCTTCCCGACACAACCGGGCTCAAGCATGAGGTCGTTATGGTTGGAGGCCGGAGCGCCTTTGACAACGCGATTCGGCTGGTAGGTGCGAAGCTGGTGCTCGCCTATTCTCCAGACGAGCTCGCGAACGCGATCAACGACAACACCGCGATGATCTACACCACGGACTTGGGAGACAAGCTGCAGCGCGAATTGGCCATCGCAAAAGAGCGCAAGGTGCCCATGTTGCTCGACGATGCCGCCGGCATTCCTCCCGTCAGCAACGCCAAGCTCTACGCGAGCATGGGTATTGATCTCTACACTTTCTCGGGCGGAAAGGGATTGTGCGGTCCGCAATGCAGCGGACTGCTTCTCGGTCGAAAAGATCTGATCGAGGCGGCGCTGATGAACTATAACCCGCGCGAAGGAGCGGTGTGTCGCCCGATGAAAGTAGGGAAGGAAGAAATCATCGGTTGCCTCACGGCGCTTGAGACCTGGTTCAATCTGGATGACAAGAAACTCTATGCCGAATGGAACGGTCGCGTGGATCGCATTCGGAAGCTGGTAGATACCGTGCCGGGTGTGACGACTAATATCTACACTCCCGACGATGGCAATCGTTATCCAACCCTCAGGGTTTCCTGGGATGAGGATGCGTGGAAATACACGGTCTCCGATTGCGTGCAGGAATTGCGCGCGGGCAATCCGGTGATCGAGGTGCTCGGGCCCGACAATCCGAGTCTGGTAACCGCGGTTCGCGAAGGAAATCCGAACCGGAAAGAACCCAAACCTCCCGCACACCTGGAACTGGTTTCGATGACAATTCAGCCGGGACAGGAAATCCTTGTCGGACAAAGATTGCGCGCCGCTCTGAGCGCTGCGCGGAAGAAATCAGCAGCATAAGTAAAGCGGGGGACTTCTGCTTTGAAACGAATGTCTGCGCTTCTTGTTGCAACACTCTTCTGGTTGACGCTCGCCGCGCACGCGCAATTCCGGGCGGTGGTTCCGGCGCAGGGTTCGTATGCTGCGAATACTGTCTATTCGCCCGGCGTGGATGCCGGCGACTACGTCTACATCTCTGGGCAAGGGCCGCGCCGCCCCGACGGCAGTCTGCCTGCCTCATTTGATGAGCAAGCGCGGCAATCTCTCGAGAACGTGAAAGCAATTGTCGAAGGAGCGGAACTGACCATGGATCATGTCGTGTACACCCAAGTCTATCTCGACGACATGAATCAGTATCCCGCGATGGACAGAATTTTCGGCGAATTCTTTGGCAAGAATCCTCCGGCCCGCTCGGTGCTCGGGGTTGCACGACTTCCCGAGCCTGCGATTCAGATCAGCGCTGTCGCGGTGCGCGACTTGACGGATCGCCGCGCTATTTTTCCTGCGAATTACAAAGCGAGCGAATCGGCATCGCCCGGCATGTTGACCCACGATCGGCTTTTCATATCCAGCATGGCGGGCAGCGACTCGGCGAGCGGGAAGGTTCCCGACGATCCCACGGCGCAAGTTGATTTGGCGCTCGATCGCATGCATGCAGTGCTGAAAGCTGCCGGTCTGGATTTCGGCAATATGGTATTCGTGAATCCTTACCTCACCTCGGATATCCCGTGGCGCGTCATGAATCAGCGCTACGCGCGCCGCTTTGAATTCGGCAATACGCCAGCGCGAGCCACGATCGAGGTCTCGAGTCTGCCTGGTGGAGCGCACATTGAATACACGGGCGTTGCCGTGCGCGATCTCGCGCAACGCAGAGCCGTGCGTCCGAAGAACATGCCGCCCAGCCCGACAGCCAGTCCCTGCGTGTTTGCCGGCGACACTTTGTACTGCTCGGCGAAAGATGGTTTCATTCCCGGCCCGCATGGCGGGATTTATGCCACGACCACGCCGCACCAGCTCCGGCAGACGATGCGGAATCTCCTCGACAATCTGGAAGAAGCCGACATGAATTTCGACCAGGTGGTGGAAACTAATGTGTATTTGGATGACTTGTCGGATCTGCCGTCATTCGATCAGGTTTACAAAGAATATTTCAGCGGCGTGTTGCCCGCGCGGACGACCATTCAGCAAATCGCGCCGGTCGAGCGCAAGCCGGACCGGGAGGACCAGTTTCCTGGCCTGGAGCAGATTTCTTTCGTCGCCGTCCGTGGTGGAACGAAGCGGTAGAGCCAACCTAACATCGATGCCCGGTAGGGGAAAAAGTCAAGGCCCGACGGAACGCGTCGAGAATCATTTAGTCGACCACTGGATTTTGACAGGATCGAGCCGCGGCGCAAGGAGCTGCATTACAGCCAGGGCCAGCAGGTATGCCGACCCTGCGATCAGAAACGGGATCATATAGCTTCCGGTCCACTGCAACACGTATCCGACAACCTTCGCCATCAGCATACCTCCGACCGCGCCCGCTAGACCTCCAACACCTACTACAGATGCCACTGCTTCTCCGGGAAAAATGTCTGACGCCAGAGTGAACAGATTCGCGGAAAACCCCTGGTGCGCAGCTGCCGCCACACCAATAGTCAGCACAGCGCCCCACAGACTTCCCATCCGGTATGCAAACACAACAGGCACAACGCTAAGCGCGCAAACGAGCATGGCGAACTTGCGAGACACATTCACACTTCTGCCCCGATGGATCATCGAGGAAGATAACCATCCACCGGCGACACTGCCGACGTCGGCCAGAACATATATCACCATAATCGGCACGCCGATCTGCATCAGCTTAAGTCCATGAGTTCGCTGCAGGAAGTCAGGGATCCAAAAGAGCAGAAACCACCAGATAGGATCCGTCATGAATTTACCCGTTACAAAAGCCCAGGTTTGCCGGTGTGGGATGAGTCGAGCCCAGGGTATTTTCGGAACAGAAGGCGGCCGATCGCTGGAAATGTATTCCAGTTCAGCCTTCGAGAGGCGGGGGTGCACCTCGGGCTTCCGATAAAGCAACAACCAGAAGACGAGCCAGATGAACCCGAGAGCGCCGGTGAAAACGAAAGCCATCCTCCAGCCATAGTGGATCGTGATCCAGGGCACGATGAGGGGAGTAAGAACAGCTCCCACATTCGATCCGGCATTGAAGATTCCGGTCGCGAGAGCCCGCTCCTTCTGTGGAAACCATTCGGCAACGGTTTTGATGCTGGCCGGAAAAACGCCGGACTCGCCAAGGCCAAGCGCAGAACGAGCGACTATAAAGCTGACAAGAGACCCAGCGACGGCGTGCCCCATCGAAGCGACACTCCAGAAGATCATGGATAGGGCGTAGCCAAGCCGCGTACCTAACCTATCGACCAAGCGCCCGACGACCACCATGCCGAAGGCGTAAGCCGCCTCGAAAGCAAACACGAGATTGCTATAGTCAATTTCGTTCCAGCCGAAATTGTGCTGAAGGGTAGTCTTCAGCACTCCCAGGACCTGACGGTCCATGTAATTCTTCGTGACTCCGAACAGCAGAAGGGTGCAGATGATCCAGCGGAAATGTCCAACGCCGGCGCGAGTCCCCTTGGCGGTATCTGGCATGGATTCGGGTGTGGTTGAAGCGACCGCCAAGGCTGTCGGCCTAGCGCTCGGCTGCATAGGCGTAATTCTACTCGCGCTTATTTCTCGGGTCGGCCTCCAGTTCCGCACCTGCACAATTCAACCCCCTGGGCGGAAATGCCCAACGAACGCGGGAGACCAAACTTCCCTGATTTTCCAGTTCTTTCCTGGATTTTGAACCTTCCAATCACAGCCCCCTGTGATCCTAATCGCGGTTCGCTTCCATCCCTTTAGCTAGCCTAGAACGTTTGTAGTGGAGCGGTCTGCATGCGGGAGATCGTCACTCGGCTGTGGCCGGAAATCGACTGGATCCAGGACTCTGACCTACGGGAAAAAGTGATCCAGACGTGGATCAAGGCGCTCGAACGCAGCCCACTCACGGCAGATGACCTTACCCGCATCCCCTTCACCCTGCTGGTTCCAAACTGTCCCATTACGTTCATGGAACATAAACGGTGCGTCGTGCACATTGCCCGCGACAGCGCGCTTGCGATGCAAAACTTCATGCGACGCGCCTTGCCTATCGACCTCGACACGGTGATTGCAGGAGCGATCCTGGCCGACGTGGGCAAACTGCTCGAGTACGAACTCGGCCCCGATGGAAAGAGCCGGCAGAGTGAGCGCGGAGAGGCTCTGCGACATCCGTTCACGGGCGTTGCGCTGGCGCTGGAATGCTCGGTTCCCGATGCCGTGTGCCACGTCATTGCCACTCACGCCGCGGAGGGGGATTTAGTCAAGCGATCGACTGAAGCCTTCATCGTGCATCACGCGGACTTTATGGCTTTTCTGCCGTTCAAGAACTCGAAAAACATTCAGGTGAAATCGTAAAGAAAAAGAAGAAGAGGAGAAGCAGATTGTCGTCCGCCAACGCAGTTTTGCCCCCGAAGCAGACCGTGACCGCCACGATGGCTCGCTGGGTTGCCAGCTTGCGATACCAGGACGTTTCGCCGGATGCGGTTTATCAGGCCAAGCGATTCCTGCTTGATTCTCTTGGCTGCGCTCTGGGGGGGTATCAGCAGCATGACGTGAGCATCGCTCTCGAAGTTCTCGACGAAGTTGCCGGATCGGGGCCTGCGACCGTGATCGGCACTGGAAAGCGGATGGACTGCATTTCCGCAGCCCTGGCCAACGCGCTCATGATCCGCTGCATGGACTACAACGATATCTACTGGAGGCAGGACCCATCGCATCCTTCCGATATCTTTCCTGCCGCGATCGCATGCTGTGAGCGATCCGGCAGTAATGGCAAAGAGCTGATCGTCGGCTTGATTCTCGGCCACGAGTTCGAGATGCGCTTATGCGAAGCTGCGTTTCCGGGTATCCGTGAGCGTGGGTGGCATCACGCGACCTTGACGGCATTTGTTTCGCCCATCGTGGCGGGACGGATGCTCCATCTGCCTTGGGAACAGATTCAACACGCGATCGGCATCTCCGCCAGTCATCATTGCACGCTCGGCGCGGTCACCGCGGGCAAACTGACAATGATGAAGAACACCGTCGATCCCATGGCGACGCAGGGCGGCGTCCTCGCGGCATTGCTGGCGGAAAAAGGCTACACGGGACCCGAACATGTCATCGACGGCAAGGAAAGCTTGACGCATGTTTTTGGTCCGGAGTGGAAACTGAACTTGCTCACAGATGCGCTCGGCTCTTCCTGGCGTATCACCCAATGCGGCATGAAAGCGTTCCCCACGGAGGCGCTGACACATACTCCGATCTCCGCGGTCCTCGATCTGGTCAGAGAGAATGATCTGTATCCAGAGCAAGTCGAGAAAGTTCAGATTCGCTCCCTGGCCCGCGCCGCCGATATTCTTTCCGATCCCAGCAAGTATGATCCGCACACCAAAGAGACGGCCGATCACTCGCTGCCTTATGTAATCGCCGCAGCGCTTGTCGAACGTCAAGTCACTCCCCTGCAGTTCACCATGGAGAAGATTTCGGATCCACGGATTCGTGCCCAGCTCAAGAAAGTCGAGGTGGTCGCGGACCCGCAAATTGAAAAAGTGTTTCCCGCACTACAGAGGGTTATCGTGCACATTGATACGACCGATGGACGTTCTTTCAGCAAGCAACTGGACTTTCCCAAAGGCGACCCGCGTAATCCATTAACCGACCAGGAACTGGAGGAGAAATTCGCCGCATTAGCGGACGGTGTTCTCTCCAAACCCGCCCAGCAGCGCGTCAAGAACGAGGTGTGGAACCTGGAGCGGGTCGAGTCTGTCACGGAGCTTATGGCACTGATGGAAGCCGATGTTCGCCACGTCAGGCGGATTACGACCAAGAAACGGGGCGCACTCTTGTCGAAAGCAAAACGCCGCAAAGCGGCGCGGGTTTAGGCGGCGCCACGCGAGATGTCGGGAATCAGATTGGAGTTTCGTATGCCGCAGACAGTAGTCGAGAAAGTTGCCCAAACTCATCTCGCCGATGGACCGCACCGCTCGATACGCGCCGGAGACTTTGTCTCCATTCGGCCCTATCGCGCGATGACGCACGACAACACGTCGGCGGTGATCAGCAAGTTCAAGGCGATTGGCGCAACCGCGATTCATGATCCTCGGCAACTTGTCTTTGCCCTCGATCACGACATTCAGAATCGCGATGAAGTCAACCTCAAGAAATACCGCGCCATCGAGGCCTTTGCGAGCCTGCATGGGATTGACTTCTATCCTGCAGGAACCGGAATCGGCCACCAGATCATGATGGAACGAGGGTACGTTCTGCCCGGCTCCTTCGCAGTCGCATCAGACTCGCACTCGAACATGTATGGCGCGCTAGGTGCGATTGGCACGCCGGTCGTTCGCACCGATGCGGCGGCGATTTGGGCCACGGGCGAATTCTGGTGGCAAATCCCGCGCACGATCCTAGTCGTGCTCGAAGGCAAGCTGCCTGATGGAGTGAGCGGCAAAGACGTAATCATCACGCTCTGCGGTGTGTACAACCACGATGAGGCTCTTAACGCTGCTATCGAATTCTCAGGTCCGGGCGTGGCGAGCTTATCCATGGACGACCGTTTCTCGATCGCCAACATGAGCACGGAGTGGGGCCCCATTGTCGCGTGGTTTCCGGTGGACGAGATCACCATCCGCTATTTGCAAACCGTGCACGACAGATTAAAGGAGCAGGGGATCCAGCGCTTCACACAGAACGACCTTCGTCTCTGGAAGAGTTATCCGCTCGAGCCCGACCGCGGCGCCAGCTACGCAGCGCGCATCACGCTTGATCTTAGCCAGGTGACTCCGCATGTCTCTGGACCGGATACGGTGCAGACGATGCAGTCGCTCTCTGAAATCGAGAAGAGAAGAGTTGCGATCCAGAAAGCCTACCTGGTCTCGTGTGTGAATTCACGGCTATCGGATCTGCAGGCTGCGGCCTCCGTCCTGCGCGGCAACAAGGTTGCAACTGGCGTGAGGCTTTATGTGGGAGCGGCCAGTTCGTGGGTGCAAAAAGAAGCGGAGCAGAGCGGAGTTTGGTCAAATCTGCTCGAAGCTGGCGCCATTCCTCTGCCGCCCAGTTGCGGCCCTTGCATCGGCCTGGGAACCGGGCTTCTGGAGAAAGGAGAAGTTGGTATCTCCGCCACAAACCGCAATTTCAAAGGGCGCATGGGATCGCGGGATGCCCAGTGTTATCTGGCCAGCCCTGAAGTTGTCGCGGCTTCCGCCATCGCCGGGTATATCAGAGGGCCGCGACATTTCGCCGTGCATCCGCCGATGCGAAACTATGAACCGTTCCCCACGAGCGAACGTACCGGCGAGCGCGTGGAAATCCTGCCCGGCTTTCCGGAAAAGCTAGCAGGCCGGTTGGTCTTCGTCCCGCAGAACAATCTGAATACCGACGCGATCTATGGCAAGGACTACACCTACCGTGACGACATGACGCCGGAGATGATGGCCGGCGTCGTCATGCAGAATTACGACCCGCAGTTTGCCAATCGCACGCAGGCCGGAGACGTACTCGTTGGCGGTTTCAATTTCGGAACCGGGTCGAGCCGTGAACAAGCGGTCACGTGCCTGAAGGCGAAGGGCATCCCGTTGATCATCGCGGCCAGTTTCTCGCAGACCTATCTCCGCAACGCTTACAACAATGGATTCCTTTGCATCGAGGTTCCGAAGTTGGTGGAGCATTTGCGGGAGCAGTTCGCGGCGGAAATCGCGGCCAAAGAAAAAACGATCATCTGCGACGAAAAGATAGAAGTCGACTTCAGCTCTGGAGCCGTGATTTGGCGGCACGAAACATATCCATTCCCGCTCCTGGGCGCGGTTCCGCAGTCGCTTGTCGTCGCTGGCGGAGTCGAGAACGTAGTCGCGAAAAAACTTGGACTCGATCAGAAGGAATCAGTTCTCGTTTCAGGAGACTAGCCAGCATGGCCAAATACAGCGTGGTTACGATGCCGGGAGATGGAATCGGCAATCAGGTTCTACCCGAAGCTCTGCGGCTGCTCAAAGCCGTTGGCTTCGACGCGGAGTACATTCATGCCGACATCGGCTGGGATTGCTGGTGCCGCGAAGGTAACGCATTGCCTCAGTCGACAATCGACCTTCTCGCGCGGTACAAGCTGGGACTTTTTGGCGCAATCACATCAAAGCCGAAGCGGCAAGCCGAGGCCGAACTCCGGCCGGAACTGAGAGGCAAAGGCTACTCCTACTTTAGCCCCATCGTGACCATGCGCCAGCGCTTCCACCTCGATACCTGCATTCGGCCCTGCATTTCGTTTCCCGGGAATCCGCTGAACTTCATTCGCAAGAAGCGCGACGGAGGTTTCGAGGAGCCGCTTGTCAACGTAGTCGTCTTCCGGCAGAACACGGAAGGACTGTACGCCGGGGTTGAATGGACCAATCCGCCGGCGGAGGTTCGCGCGGCGCTGGCAACTCATGCCAAATTCAAACCCTTTGCCGATGTCCCCGGCGCCGATCTGGCAATCTCCGTTCGCATCGTCACCCGCAACGCGGCGCGCAAGATCTGCCGTGCTGCTTTTGAGTGGGCGAAGCAGCGTGGATACAAATCGGTGACCATCTGCGAGAAACCAAACGTGCTTCGCGAGACCTCAGGGATGATGGAAGAGGAAGCCAGGAACGTGGCCAGGGAATATCCGGGCATCGCGCTGTGGTCCACGAACATCGATGCTCAAACGATGTGGCTTACCAAGAATCCAGAAGAGTATGGCGTAGTGGTTGCTTCCAATCTCTTCGGAGATGTCATTTCGGACGCTTTCGCCGGACTTGTCGGAGGTCTGGGATTCGCAGCTTCCGGCAACATTGGCGACGAAGTTGCCGTGTTCGAACCGACGCATGGCTCCGCTCCGAAGTATGCAGAACTTGATCCTCCCATCGTGAATCCCATCGCCATGTTTCTTTCCGCAGTGATGATGCTCGAGCACGTGGGCGAGACCGAAAAGGCGCGCCAGATTCGGGAAGCCATCGCTGCCGTCGTAAAGCAAGGGAGCGTGCGGACTTACGACATGATGCGCCTGCCGGGCGGGCCCAACGCGATTGCTCAGGGTGCTGCGACAACGGTTCAGATGACCGACGCGGTTCTTGCCGAACTCGATCGCATACTTGGCTCCGATGTGGCGGCAGGTCGTGAACTCGCGGTTGCGGGATCCAGGTCACGGTGACGCTATGACAGTGGCAACAAGAAT
>JASHQK010000439.1 GCA_030039195.1 Candidatus Sulfotelmatobacter sp. | reverse complement strand
CGCACGACGGTCTGTATTGGAACGCGAGCGCTCAGGGAGAGAAGAGTCCCATTGGTCCCTATCTGGCTCACGCCGGCGTCAACGAATCAACCGGCAAGAGCCGTGAGCCGTACTACGGGTATTACTATCGCATCCTGCTGGAGCCAAATTCTTCCACCAACGGGAACGGTGGCTTCGCCGTGCTGGCCTTCCCGGCGGACTATCGCTCGTCCGGTGTCATGACGTTCATTCTGGAACAGGATGGGACGGCATACGAAAAGGATCTCGGGCCGAACACGCCTGATGCCGCTGAGCACGTCGCTTCGTCCGCTCCAGACAACAGCTGGAGCAAAGTGGATTGAGGGGCGCTAAGTACAATCTCGCGTCATCACGAATGCGCGGCAGCTCGCGCCTTCCGCACTTGAGACGGAGCGGCGATATACCCGGAAACTGCCTGGCGCTGAGGGAGCGTTTCGATTAGCCACCGAAGGCTGGAGGCAAATCTCTGCAATATCATCAGCTCTTCGCTTGTAAACGCAGAGGGCTTTGCGCGATACAGCGCCAGAACTCCAGCTACCGCCGATTGGCCGGAGAGCGGCACCGCCAGTGCGGAGCGGAGCGAACTCTCTTTGGTCGGATCGTTCAGGTAGCCCGGTTCAACTGAAGGATTGCCGTTCAAAATCTCTTTGGAGTTCTGGGCAACCCAACCCGCGAGTCCCTCCCCGAGAGGGATTCTGAGTGAAGAGAAGAGTCGAAAGTCGTGTCCACTCACGAATTCCGGTAGCAGAATCTTGTCGTCGACGACGTAGACCGCGATCGTATCGTAAGCAATGATCCGCCGGATGCGAATGGCCAGAAGAGAGAAGACGTCTTCGCTGGTGGCTGAGTTCCCGAGCTTCTGGCGGAGGTCGCGGAGTTCGTCCATTTCTTCCTGCGCCGTCGCCAATCGTTGATCGTAGTTGAGGGCGGTTGCAGGTGCTGTGTTTTCCGCTGCACTTTCAGCAAAGCCGGCATCCGGAGCCGCTCCGCGTTCGACTTTGATGTCGGTTGAGAGCTTCGCGGAAGCTTGAACTGGTTGCTCGCGGGCGAGTTTCTCAAGTTCCACATAGCGTCGCGAAAGAATGTCTACGACTTTCGGGTCAAAACTCGAGCCGGACTCCGAAGCGACCTTTGCCATCGCTTGATCCAGCGGTAAGGCCCGGCGATATTGTCGATCGGATGCCAACGCGTCGAGACAATCGACCGCGGCAAGAATGCGAGCCCCAATCGGAATTTCCTCGCGCTTCAGACCGGCGGGATAGCCGCTGCCATCCCATTTTTCGTGATGCGCCCGCACGATGGGAACAACGGGATAGGGGAAGTCCACTTGCTTGAGGATTTCCGCCCCAACAATGGGGTGAATTTTCATTTTGTCGAATTCTTCCGGAGTGAGTTTGCCCGGCTTGGCAATGATGTGCTCGGGCACGGCAAGTTTGCCGATGTCATGCAACACGGAAGCTGCTCGCAGGGCTTCGGTTTCATCTTCGCTCAGCCCAAGTTCCCGCGCCAGTTCCATGGCATAAACGCGTACGCGCTGCAGGTGGTCGCCGGTCGTCTGATCTTTGGCTTCGATGGCGAGCGCGAGCGCTTCAATCGTTCTGAGGTGAATGCTGGAAACCTTTTCGGCGTGCAGTTTCTCCGCTTCCAGCTTGCCGAGATAGAGGCGATACGAACGATACATCAGATAGATCGGCGGCAGAACCAGCAAAGCGGCTTGCCATCCGATATGCGCGTTCAGGAAACTGACGATTCCTGCAATCGCCGCTCCGACCATGTAATAGGGAAACGACCAGACATAACTTTCGCGCCAGACTTTCCGAATCGGCTTGTCTTCGGTCAGCCCGATGATCGTCGACATCGCAACGGTATTGCAGAGAAAATAGAAGATCGCCGCGACCAGAAGGGCGAGTGGTCCGGGACCGTGCAGCACGTAAATCGCCACCACTTTGTAGACTCCGTACGCGGCAGCACTGCTGACGGTGACCTGCGACAGGTTGAAAATCAACTGAACAAGCTTCAGCCGCCGGGCCGGCTTCCAATAGAATTGCGCAAGAACGCTGACCAGACCGATCAGGAGCGTCTCGGGCAGAGTCATTTCCAGAATACCGACCAGCGTAAAGATGTAAAAAACCGAGAGCGTCCCCTCGATACCGGGCAGGGTCACTTTGAACATGGCGGCAGCCATCGCCGCTGCCAGGTAGCAGAAAAACTTGATCTGATCCGCCGATTGCCAGTGAGAGAATGCCAGGGCGCAGCACGAAAGCGCCGCCAAGAGCATGCCGCCGATGTAGACACGAGTGCCGAGATGGCGTGGGGTGGACATGCTTCCTTAGATTCTGCCGAAGCGTGATTGCAATCACTGATGCAAAAATGACCCGGCTGATTACCATCGTGTTCTCCCACTGATTCAATAACTTACAAGGCCGTCGGAAGCCCAAAATAGGGCTTGGAATCGGCATTTTTAGCCTTCCGAGCGCGCCAATCTGTCCTTCTGCTCATCCCAGTGGGACAACTTGTCTCATCGCGTCGGTTCCGAGATCCAGAAGTGATTGAAATCACAACACTCGATTAGCTGTTTTGTGGAACCCAGACTGCAACTTTACCCACCGATTGCCTCCCAGGACCGCGAACGCCTTTTTGAGGGATTATGAAGAGATTTCTAGCGCTGTTCGTGATCGTCAGTGGAACGCTCGCCTACGCCGGCACGGCGAATACATCGAAGTTGTCTCCCGAACTGCAGGGCTACCAGTCCAGCCAGCAGGTGCAGGTCATTGTGCAGTACGCGCCCGGAACGCAGGTGAACTGCACCGGACTGCTCGGTCTGGTGGACTGCCTTGTCAATGACATTGTGCAGCTCGGCGGCAGCATCGTCGGCCAGTTGCCGCTGGTCAATGGCGTCGTCGCTTTGTTGGATGGCCCGGGCATTGCCAACCTTTCTAACAATGCGAACGTCGTCTACATCAGCTCGGATCGTCCGCTGTCGCCGACCTTGAGCAATGCCGCGCCAGCGATTAATGCCTTCGCGGCGTGGCAATCCGGCTACACCGGATCTGGCATTGGAATCGCGCTGATCGACAGCGGCGTCAATAGCCATCCGGACCTGAATGGCGGCCTGCTCGGGTTGTCGCGCGTGGTTTGGAATCAGAGCTTTGTTCCCGGCAATGCGAGCGCGAACGATCAATACGGTCACGGAACTCACGTCGCCGGGTTGATTGCGGGCGATGGGGAAGATTCGACCGGTTCGCAGTATTCGCGGACATTCAAAGGAATCGCGCCCGACGCGAACCTGGTGAGCCTGCGAGTTCTTGATCAGAATGGTGCGGGAACCGACAGCGAGGTCATCGCGGCCATCAATCAAGCGATCGCTCTCAAGCCGCTTTTCAACATTCGCGTGATCAATCTTTCGCTGGGTCGCGCGGTGTATGAAAGTTACAAGCTCGATCCGCTCTGCCAGGCTGTCGAAGCGGCGTGGAAGAGCGGGATTGTCGTCGTAGTCGCGGCTGGAAACAACGGCCGTTATCTGCCGACCGGTGGATATGCGACCGTCACTTCGCCGGGCAACGACCCATATGTGATCACCGTGGGCGCCATGAAGCCGATGGGAACGCCGCAGCGAACGGATGATCTCATCGCCAGTTACAGCTCGAAGGGCCCGACAGTCGTTGACGCGTTTGTGAAGCCTGACATCGTTGCTCCCGGTAACTTGCTCGTGTCGCTCGAGTCGCAGGGATCCACGCTCTACACAGAATTCCCCAGCAACCAGGTTCCATACAGCTATTACGTTGAGGGCGGCAGCAGCGCGTCGTCGAGCGCTTACTTCACTCTGAGCGGAACCAGCATGGCCGCAGGCGTGGTCAGCGGAGCGGTTGCCGATCTGTTGCAGAAAACGCCGAGCCTCACGCCCGACCAACTCAAAGCCCGGCTGATGAAGACCGCGTGGAAAGCTCTCCCGGCCTTCAGCAGCACCACCGATCCGACGACTGGCATTACGTATACGGATCAATACGACGTCTTCACCGTTGGCGCGGGCTACATCGATGTTGAGGCCGCCCTGGCTAACACCGATCTGGCGCACGGGACTGCCATGTCTCCCGTCGCGACGTTCAATGGATCGACGAATCAGGTCTTCATGAATCCCGATCCTTCCTCTGTCTGGAACACCTCAGCCACCTGGTCGTATACGGCGGTGTGGGGCACATCTCAGTTCCTGACGGGCACCACGGCGAGTTCGAGCGCTGCGACCACTGGCAGCAGTTCTCCTTCCGGCAGCTCTGCCTTGTGGGGCAGCAGCGCACTTTGGGGCAGCTCTGCGTTGTGGGGCTCCAGCGCACTCTGGGGATCGAATACAGATTATGGATCCAGTGCTCTCTGGGGCAGCAGTGCGCTCTGGGGCAGCAACGTTTCGCAGGGCGAACAATGAGTCTGGAGGATTCTGAGCCTTCGGCTCGATCACATCATGGTCGGGCCGAATCTATTCATAGGTGATTTCGTTTCTAGACCGCTCCAGTTCCCGCAACCGGGCATCTTCCCGATTGATCCGCGCAGATCACGCGAGGATTCTCTAGTTGGCTCCCTTCCATTCTCTCTCCAACGCGCTTAGCAAGTCCGGGTTATTGTTGGAACGCAGAAACTCATAATTCTCGATCATGGCGGCGATGCCGATCCGCATCGAGGGTAGAGGCGGCTCGGCTCGAAGGACTCGGGCCGTGAAGCGCACCCGGACTGCATCGGTCAGCGTGATGTAGGGTGGGAAGGTCAGTATGACTTGCAGTTGCGTTCCCGGTGATACCGTACGATTGAGATAAAAGAACACGCCGCGTGCGCTGACGTTCTGCGTCTCCGTCTGAAACTCCTGCTCGGAAAGGTTCACAATCGCGGGCAGGCGCATCTCGAAGCGCCGCATCATTCGTCGTTCCTGGGAGTGCGCCAGCATTTTGAACCCTCCGACGGAATCCCCGTCGTGCTTCACCAGGAATCCCCTTTCCGGCAAACGCGAACAAGCATGGACCGATGCCACTCAAATCTATAGAAGTTGAGGCGAAGTGCAACAGTAAAAACGCGGATGGCGGAACAATTTCGGTCAATGTCGGCTGAGCGAAGAAAACGGGGCGAATGCCCGATTGGGGAACTGTTTTTCGGCCTCCGGCATCTTTCGCGGGATCAGGCCGCATCTGACGAATCTGGGCCTGCGTCGGGGGGCGCTTGACTTGCCTAACCGCCGGGTGATTTAGTAGTTATTTAATTTTTCCGCCAGTTCCAGTGACCAGCAAGCTGCGGTCCGGCTCCTCTACCGCGTTGCACTGGTGCGCGGACCCAGACTCACGCGTGTGCCGATTCCAATCTCACCACTGATCTAGGCGAAAAAAGGATTTCTGTAAGACAAGCAGGGCGTAACACGGCCGGACACGATAACGCGACAGGGGCGAAGCGTTCGGGCCGATTTGAGCAGACTTCATCGGAGGGACGTGTGAACGTAAAACGCCGTTGGTTGGACGAACCCAGGAAACGACTTCGGGTTCTGTTGGCTGTGTTGGCGCTGCTCGCTGCCGGATGGCTGATTCTTGCCAAGGCTTCCGGCGCCCGTTCTCTGGTCGTAGATGCGGGTTTCGGGTCCGAATCGGCTCTGCCCTTCTCTCAATCGACTTTGCAACCCACCTCCTTGTTTCCCTCCGCAGCGGCGGTCAGCAGCGCTCGCTCCCACGCTCGCTCTCTCATGTCTGCCTTGCCCTTGATGTTCGAGCCGAACGAGGGACAGGCGAATCTCAACGCTGATGACTCTCGCGTTAAGTTTATTGCCCGCGGTTCCGGATACGCTCTCGCCGTTGGTTCGGAAGGCGTGCTCCTCAACGTACGCACGCGTCTCGGTTCTTCCAAATCTGCGGGCGTCGAAACGTTTCGCATGAGTTTCGCAGGCTCAAATCCTCATGCCAGTGTCGTGGGCGCCGATCTTCTTTCCGGAAAAAGCAATTATCTTCTGGGCAATAATCCCGCGAAATGGCTGCGCGGTGTGCCGCAATTCGCGCATGTGCGCTACGAAAACATTTATCCCGGCATCGACCTCGTCTTTTACGGAAATCAAGGACGGCTGGAGCACGACTTCCACGTAGCGCCCGGCGCCGATCCTTCGCAGGCGGAGCTGCAGTTCGACGGCGCGCAGAAACTGGAGCTGAAAAACGG
The DNA here is from genome assembly GCA_030039195.1 of Candidatus Sulfotelmatobacter sp. Lineage (GTDB taxonomy): Bacteria > Acidobacteriota > Terriglobia > Terriglobales > Acidobacteriaceae > Sulfotelmatobacter. The sequence goes on along the minus strand of JASHQK010000439.1, from coordinate 12,907 downwards.
CGCTCTGGTGATTCAGAATCGGGGCGGAGTATTGCGCCTTGAAGCTCCGCGCGTTTATCAGCAGATCGCAGGCCGCGAGCAGCCGGTCGCTGCCCATTTTGTTCTTCGCGCATCGAACCGCGCCGGCTTTGCCATCGGAGCTTACGATCACGCCCGCGAGCTTGTGATCGATCCCGTGCTGAATTTTTCCTCGTATTTCGGCGGTACCGGAGATGAACTCGCAACCTCCGTCGCCGTAGATGGTGCAGGATTCATCTATCTCACCGGTTCGACGGATTCCACGGACCTTCTCTTTACTCCTGGCGTTCTGCAAACCACGCTTGCCACGACGCCTCCGGCAACGAACCTCTACGTCGCGAAGCTCAATCCGTCGATTACTCCCACGAACCCCGACCCGCTCGTCTACGTCACCTATCTGGGCGGCAGCGGCACCGATACACCGGCCCCGTTTGGCGGCATTGCCGTTGACGGCGCGGGAGACGCGTACGTTGCGGGTACAACTACCTCGCCGAACTTCCCGACGACCTCCACCGCATATCAGGCCACACCCCCGACGCCTGGCACGCATGTTTTTGTGACTGAACTGAATACAACCGCGACCGGCCTGGTCTATTCCTCCTACCTTTCTGGCAATGGCACTGACATCGCGTCGGGCATGACCATCGATGCCGCGGCCGATATCTACGTCACAGGCACGACCACTTCGAATAACGCCTCCAGTTTCAGCTCGCAGTTTCCTGCCAGTTCGCTGCCCTCGGCGCAGGCGTACCAGGCCAACAGCAAGGCAGCAGCGGGGTTGCCGCAGTTCTTCGTGACCAAGGTCAGCACGACCGGCATAGGATCCGGCAGCATTTTCTATTCGACCTACTTTGGCGGCGGGAGTTTCACCGGCAGCGGAGTCGTACCGTGTAGCAGCAGCGGGACCGCTACCAGCGGGCTCATTGCCTGCGGTGGCGGCATCGCGGTGGATTCCAGTCTCAATATCTATTTTTCCGGAACCACGAATTTCGTTTACACCGGGCTTGCCAGCAGCACTGATTTTCCCATTCTTAACGCGTATCAGCCTTGCCTGGATACAGTGCCGCCTACGACGTTCGTTTATCCTCAGCAGTGCGCCATTTCGGGAACTTCTTTTCCCGGAGCGTCTGACGCGTTTGTCGCCAAGCTGACGAATCCAAATGGCGTCGGCGTTTTGCAGGGGCAACAACTGCAGTGGTCCACCTATATGGGCGGCTCGAATTCGGACTCAGCCGGCGGCGTCGCTATCGACCCCGGTGCGGCCAATGTCTATCTGGTCGGAACCACAGACTCTACCGATTTTGTTACGCCCACGATTACGGGACAGTTTCAGACGAGTCCTGGCGGCGGCACCGACGCCTTCGTCGCCCGGTTCCCGAACCTCACTCCCAGCTCGACCTCCACCGTCTATCTCACATTAGGATATTTCTCGTACTTGGGGGGAAGTGGTAACGAGGCCGGACTCGCTATTGTCGCGGACAATACCAACGGAGCACTGGTCACGGGCACGACGCAGTCCACAAATTTCCCGTTCTACCCCACGACGGGAACGATCCAGAGCACTCTGTGTCCCTCGTCGCCGAATTGCCCGGCAGGGACAACCGATGCATTCGTCGCTCGCCTCAACACGGTTGTTCCGCCCGGGACCAACAATCAAACCGGATCGTGGGCCTCCTATTTTGGCGGAGCGACAAGCGACAACGGCAACCCTCCCACTACGCAGGGCACGGGCATTACTCTCGACTCCAATCAGAACGTCTATTTTGCCGGAAGCACCAATACCACGGATTTGCAGAAAACGGTTGCTACTGGACAGCCGGGGAATCTGAACGCAGGTGGCTATGACGCATTCGTTACCGAGTTACGCGCGGCGCCGGGAGTAACCATCGTCGGCGTTGCCACGCTCGGCACCAACCAGACTTTCTTCCCGGCAGGGAATCCCGCGACCTTTACCTACACCATCACCAATGTCGGCCAGGATCCCGCGTACAACCTGGTCGTCGTCGATAACCTGAATCAGACCACCACGAGCAACAATGTGCAGCTTGCATTTGATTCCGCAAGCTCCACGGCCGGAAGCTGTAGCCCGGCGACGGTGAACGGCAGCGTAAGCTGCACGATCGGAGCTCTGCAGCCCGGGTCGATCGCGACGGTCACATTCGTGCTGACGCCCACTGCAAATACGAGTGGAACATCTGCGTCCTTCAATGGCGGCCAAGTGTCGGTGATCGGACAAAACAACATTCTGCTGGCAGTAACATCGGTGGCGGCGCAGATGTCCGACTTCGGCATCTCTGTTTTTCCCTCGAACAACAGCGTGCCGGCAGCCGGACAAACCGCTACCTACCAGGTGCAAATCACACCGCATCCGGTTTTCGGCACCAACGTTTCGCTCTCTTGTACCAATGTGCCGACTGCGTCTGCCTGCAATTTCGTTCCCAGCAACTCGATTTCCTTGCAGGGCAGCAGCCCGGCAACGGCGACTCTAAATGTCACCACGACCCCGCAGTCGATCATCACCGCGAGCGCGAAATCGGGCATGGGACGTTTCTATGCCGTCTTCCTCGGAGTTCCAGGCCTGGCTCTAATCGGCATTAGTATCGGAGGAAACCGGCGGCGACGTTGGCGCGTGGCCGGACTGTTTCTGCTCCTGCTGGTGATCAGCCAACTCCTGCCACTGCCCGGCTGCGCTGTTCAACAAACTTATCCCCCGCCGACGGGAACGCCTCCGGGCACGTACACCATCACGGTGACAGCAAGCTCGGGCACCGACGCGAAAAGCCTGCCCATCCAGTTGACGGTGCCGTAGAGGACTGCGAAAAAATTCGCAGGTGGCTCATGTTTTGAAAGGGCGCGGCTTTCGGCCGCGCCGCAAGTCGTGCGGGATCACCGGCGGCTTTAGCCGCCAATGAACCTTGTCATCCCAGAAAAGGGTCTTCCCGCAGCCTGGTAGCAGACCGCGGCTGGTGAAGCGAGAAGATATTGCGGGCGATCCGACTCGGTGTCCGAGCTTAAGCTCCGGCCGAGAGCTTGTGATGACTCTTGGCTTCGGCGATGCCGTACTGCCGGATCTTGTACAAGAGAGCCTTGTAACTGATCTGCAGCAGAGCCGCGGCCTGCTTGCGATTCCAGTTGGTTTGTTCCAGAGCACGGGCAATGGCTTGTGCTTCCGCTTCATCCTTGGCGCTGCGTGCCACGGACTTCAGGCCTCCCGCATCCGAACGCCCGGCGGAATCTCCGCGCAGGCCTCCGTTGCCGTCATTTTTCGGCAGCAATTCCGCCATGGCCAGACTTTCGTCGCCAAGAATCAAATATCGCTTCAGAAAATTGTTCAGTTCCCGCAGATTGCCCGGCCACGAATGTTCCTGACATGCCTGCAACAATCCGGGCGAAAGGGGAAGCGGCGGACGTGCATACTGCTCCGCCATGCGGGCCATGGAGTGTTTCAGAAGAATCGGGATTTCCTCTTTGCGTTCGCGCAATGGCGGCAAGTGAAGTGTGAACGCGTTGAGGCGATAGTAGAGATCCTCGCGCAGCCGCTTGGTCGCCAACGCTTCCGGAATATTGATATTCGTGGCTGCGAGAATGCGTACATCCACTTTGATCACCGATCGGCTGCCCAGGCGTGAGAACTGCTGATCCTGCAAAACGTGAAGAAGTTTCGCCTGCAGCAGCGGAGGCATCTCGCCGATTTCATCGAGCAGGATCGTGCCTTTGTTGCACAACTCGAACTTGCCCGGCTTGGAATGCGTGGCGCCGGTGAAGGCTCCAGGCTCGTATCCGAAGAGTTCGCTCTCCAGCAGATCGGCGGGAACTGCGGCGCAGTTCACTTTCAAAAATGTGCGATGCGCGCGGGGCGAAAGTTTGTGAATCAGCCGCGCCAGCACCTCTTTGCCGGTACCGCTCTCGCCCAGCAGCAGCACCGGGATGTCGACGTTTGCCACCAACGCCGCCTGAGAGCGGATCTTGCGCATCTCGGGGCTGGCCGCGATGAAGAACACATCGTCAGAAAGCTCTTCCACTTCGCCGCTGTACGCGACCTTCCCATGCCCCAGGCTCAAGTCGATGACAGCGTCGAGCTCTGCTTTCTGAAACGGTTTCGTGATGTAGTCCTGCGCACCCAGTTTCATGGCCTGCACCACTTTGCGCGTGTCGCTGACGCAGGAGAGCATCACGACCTTCAGTCCAGGCTGCAACTGGCGCAACCGTTCCAGCGTCTGCAATCCATCGATGCCCGGCATGAGCACATCCAGCAGCACCAGATCCGGGTGCAATCCCTTTTCCACGCGCTCGACGGCTTCTTCTCCGGTGCTCGCGGTTTCGACTTTATACTCGTCGACTTCAAGCAGGGTCTTGATATAGCGCAGCATGCCCGGTTCGTCGTCGACCAGCAGGATTTTCGCGGCAGGCTTCATCGGGCCTTTCCTTTTGCGCTGAGAGTGGATGGTTTCACGGCGATTGGCTTGTAGGGAATCAGAAAGGAAAACTTGCAGCCCGCGCCAGGATCGCTTTCCACCCATATCTTGCCGCCCATGGCTTGTACCAGCCGGCGCGCGATAGACAATCCCAGCCCCATGCCTTCCTCGTTTTCATTGCTCGACAAACGGAAAAAGTCATCGAAAACTTCCTGGTGAAATTCCGCCGGAATCCCGGGCCCTGTGTCGGCAACGCTGATCTTCGCGGCATTGGGCTGCTTCAAATCTTGCCGTCGCCGCTCCGCAGTGGAGGGAAGCGACGCAGTCCGCCGGTCCCACATATGCGGCTCCACGTGCAGCCACACGGTTCCACCCTGAGGAGTGAATTTGTAAGCGTTCTCCAGCAGGTTCGAGATGACTCGCTCTAACTTAGGAGCATCGAAGGGAAACACCGGCAGATTCTCGTTGGCCAGGAAATACAGCGCGAGTCCCTTTTCTTGAAAGCGGTTTGACCACAACCGGCAGACTCCGCCCAGGCAATCGTTGACATTGCCAGGCTGAAACTGCATGTTCAGGCCGCCGGTTTCGAGCGCGCTGTAAGTGAGAAAGTCTTGCACGAATTGTTGCAGCCGCTTTCCGCTGGCTTCCATGTCGCGCAGCACCGTGCGTTGCCGTTCACTCAAGGAACCCAGCTTTTCCGTCTGCAACAGCTCGACATAGCCATTCAAAATGGAGAGCGGTGTTTTGAGATCGTGCGCCGCCGAAGCCAGAGCGTTCGTTGTCCGCTGAAAGCGTTCGCGCAATTCCTTGTATTCCCCAGGCAAGTTTTCCGGGGCCGGGATATCTCCAGCATTGGGGGCAGAAAGTGCTTGAGCCGCGGAAGTCGCTGCAGATGCGTCAGACGCACACGAACTCTTATGGGCACTGGCCATTGAGAAAAACCACAGATCTGCGGGGAGGAAGCTGCACCCGACTACGAGGGAAGAGTGCTGGCTAACAAATCGTATTTCCAGTCCTGGCGCTTGTCAATGAAAAAGGACAACGGAATTACCCAAGTGTAGCAAAAGGTTGCACTTTGCGCGGCTTGGTGCGTCGTAAAGCGTTTGTTTTCGTCGCTGGCGAAACCCGAACCCGATTCAGTCACTTGCGCCTGTTGATGCGGGTTTTCCGGTAATTGTTAGGGCGACTATGGCCTTTTGATGCCTGTTATTACGGTTTTTGCCCCGATTTTGGCCACAAGGATGCTGAAAGCTCCCCTGGAGCGGCCTGCATGAATGGACGGAGATCGGGGAGCGAGCGGCGAAAATGGGCCAGATTGCCGCTGCCGATTCCTGTATTTGTGCGCAGCCAGGACGATAACTCTAATGAAATCCTAGAGTTTGCGACGGCGCTAAATGTCAGTGCCGGGGGCATGCTGGTCGCGGTTCGCAAAATTGCCCCCGTCAGCTCCGAGATTCGCTTGGAGATCCCGAGCGCACCTGTTTCTGCTCTGGGTTTGCTCCCCAAGGCCTCCCGCGCGCTCCGCGCCCGCGTCTTGCGTTCTACGCCGATCGCCGGTTATAACCTGCTCGGTTTGAAGTTTTTCCCCCCGTTACTCCGCGCTTCCCATCGCAACAAGCCGCGAAAACGGAAAGCAGTTTCTCTCGCGTGAAAATCTTTTCCCGCGGCACAAGCGCTGATGTTACCCTCGTGTCTGTCTTCCGATTACCGGCCGCCTGTCTCTGGCTCTTTGGTAAGTTGATATCTTGCAACAACATAAGCTAGACTCGCTTCGGCTGTCGTAGACCCGCCCGGTTTGGTTTCTCGCATGCAGGTTTACGAGTCTCCCCCTGTAGGTAGAAAACCCTTCATGACCACTACTAGCGTAAACACGCTTGTCCAGCCTTTGGGCGAGACCCCGCCGGAGGAGATCGTATTTGGCCGTACAGAAGCCATGCGCGCCGTGCGCGATCGCCTCTCGAAATTAGCTGGCGCCAACGTTCCGGTCCTGATCCAAGGGGAGAGTGGGACTGGTAAAGACATCATTGCCCGCATGATCCACGCCGCTTCACCCTGGCGCAGCGGACCCTGGGTCAAGGTGAATTGCCCTGCGATTCCCGGAACTCTGCTCGAAAGTGAATTGTTTGGATACGAAAAAGGCGCGTTCACCGGTGCCTACGGAATGAAGCCTGGCCGCGTGGAAATGGCGCATCGCGGCACGCTGTTCCTCGACGAAATCTCGGAACTGGACCTGGCGCTGCAATCGAAATTGCTGCAACTGCTGCAGGATGGCCAATTCTGCCGGATCGGCGCGCAAGAAGACAAGAAAGTCGAAGTGCGCGTGGTCTGCGCGACGAATCGCAAACTCGAGCAGGAAATCGAGAACGGAACCTTCCGTTCTGATCTCTTCTATCGCATTAATGTCGTGAATCTGCATCTGCCGCCATTGCGTGAGCGCGCCATCGATATTCCCGATCTGGTGGCATATTTCCTCGAATATCACAATCGCAAATACAACTGCCGCGCCAAGCCGCTCTCGAGCGAGATGATGGCCGTCCTCGGCAAGTATCACTGGCCGGGCAACATTCGCGAACTCGAAAACCTTGTTAAGCGCTACGTGATTTTGGGGAATGAGGAGGTCATCTCGGCGGACCTGGCGCCGCGAAGCCCTGACTTCTTCAATGCCGAGATTCCAGTGGATGGTCAGATCTCGCTCAAAAAGCTGACACGGCAAGCGGTGCGCGAACTGGAAAGAAAAGTGATTTTGAAAGTGCTGCAGAACCATCATTGGAACCGCAAGCAGGCCGCGCGCACCTTAAGCATCAGCTATCGCGCTCTTCTTTACAAAATCCGCGATGCGGGCCTCCCATCCAATCGCAGCCCAAAGCGGAGCACGCCAGAAACGCCGCCCACAAAAGACGTAGCGGCGGACTGAATTCCCCTGGCAGTTATCTGACCTGTCTGCAAAGCTCCATAACCGCAATTTGCCGGCGCATGCGTGAATCGCGCCGCAGTAATCGAAGATTGCGGCGGATCCGATTCAAAGCGAATCTTGTTTCTGCAAGTGAGGAGCACAAGCGCAACGGCCGGTGCTTGCCTAACACCGGCCGTCTTTAACGTTTCTCGGTCTGATCGAGGCAGATACTTTTGGCTTGCTCCAAATCCGCAAGCAGTCCGTTCAACTACTCGCCGGTCGCGGTACCGGTTCCCTTACCGTTCGCTCGCTCATAGTATTTGGTTACGGCTGCGACAAATGAGCCGCTCCCCCGCGGATGTGCAACCTTTCCGTTGAGAATGTCCTGGAAAGGAATCATGTGCCCATAGAGCAAGCGGGTTTCGTCCTTGTCCTGACTCACGACCGCACCGCCCAAATCCACTCCCGCAAAAGCGCCACGTGCTCGGGAGTAAGTCAGCATCTCTGCTTTAAGCTTCCAATCGGTGTCGGCACCAGCATCCCGCCCTACCGGACCGGCCGCAGCCGAGGCGGAGGCGCCAATTTTGAACTTGCTGCTCAGCAGATCATCCATTCCGCGCTGATTCATAGCGACGAGGACAATATCGACCGCTTGTCCGCCGAGCTGCAGACCCCAGCTTCCGCCGGTGAGCGAGACCGGAGCCGGGCCGCTCCATCCATGCTCCGTGCGGCAAGTCGCGACGCCCTTGCCATGCTCTCCGCCGAATCCGATCGCGATTTTTATGGTCGAGGGAATGACCGCGATGCATTTGGCATCTCTCATGACCTTGTCGGGTATCGCCTTGTCGGGAACCGCCATGATGTCATCGAGAACTCTTGCGGCTGCGTGAACGCGCTTTTGAATATCGGACTCGTCCGACGGATTCATATTCGGGTTCTGCGCCGGGGGGTTCTTAGGGTTGACATCTTGCGTTCCCTGAGCAGGATCCTGGCTCTGGGTGTTCTGATCTTGCGACCACGAAATGCCAAGCAGCAGCAACAGCGTGGCGGCTGCCATGGCGATCAACCGGGGAAACTTTTGGCTCTTTGCCTTCATTCTTGGTAACTCCCTTCGGTGCTCACCGAGCACGCGTAAATTTCGGCGCACCTCTGACGCTATTCGCGGTGCAAGCCTCGGTCTATCCGGTCCAGCCTGTAAATCCTTCATGGTGTGCACTGATCAGCTTCGGCGAATGACTCGATCTGCTTTCGCGCGCAAACCCTCAGCCCTGTCCATCCACTCTAAGGGCGGAGGTCAAAATCTATGCCGCAAAAAAAGAAATCCAGTCGTCGCAGATACGGAAAGGCTGCGCAGAAAAGCGTAGCCAGTGCAATGCGCAGAAAAAAACACGGAACGCTGCGTTCTGGTAAAGGAGGCAGAGGCGGAAAGGTGGAAAGCCGAGAGCAAGCGATCGCAATCGGACTGTCGGAAGCGCGAAAAAAGGGCGCAAAGGTTCCACGAAAGAAAAATTCAGTAGCAATACAGCCGATTCTGTAGAAATTGGCTGGTGTGCTCTCCGCGTCTACGTATCATTCACCGCGATCTTTCGCTTTTCTGAACGATGCCGACGATTGTTGGCACGCGATGCAAGCTAGCTGTTCTTATTCGACTAATCTTTCAGCACAAGCACAAGGATGCGGCCATCGGAGTGGAATTCCCCGCCGGTCGCCGTTTTTGCCGTCGTCAACGGATCGGCGGGAGTGACATGATCTCGACGAATCACGAGCCCGGTTCCGGAGAGCGTGCCATTGACGTACTCGCGCTCGCCGTCGATGGCCGGATCAATTTTATGGGTTACCCCATTGTTGCGCTGGTCGCGTTCAAATCCGATATCGTGCGTCGCGGCCACGCACCACAGCGGACGTCCCTCTACCTCATAAGGAGATTTCCAGACGCGCAGGTGGTTCCTTGACATCGCGACCCTTACCGGTTCCGCATGCGCGAAGCCGTAATCCTGGGCGCGGCCGAAAAGAAAAAGCGTGCTCATCGGCATCGTCAAATAGTCTTTTTTCTCCAACGAGCCCATGAGCGCATTCAAGGCCGTCTCCTGCACCGTCTTGTCGACTTGCACCCACCCCGCCGCTGTGAACGCCTGTACGACCTGATCCTGCGTCCCCACAATCATCACGTTCACCATATCCCCCGCATTGCCGGCGGGATCAGAGACACGCCGCGGAATCTTGCTCAGCAAATCCGGAGTGATGCCCGCGATGCGGGTTTCCGCCGGCCCGCCAACATTCGCGTTCTCCGCCGAACCTTCCGCGAGGATTTCCACTTTCACTTCAAAACTTCCCGTTGCCGTGGAAGCATCTTTCTCGCTTTCATTGATGCCCAGAAACAGCCGGCCCGCGACCGGCACGTCATACTCTTTGCTGGCGCCCACGAGAAATGGCTGCGTATACGACTCAGAGCCGATGCGGCCGATCAACGCTCCATGACCTGCGTTCGCGACGGCGTACTGGTGGATCAGGTCGGCGAATCCACGCGGAAGCCCGTCCGGGCCAAAGCTCCCGGCGGTTCGCGTGCGGCCCTCCAATGACTGGTCGGCGGCGTAAGTGATCTGCCCGCTCGCTGTAAAGCGGATCTTTGCGCCTCCCCGCAAGTCGATATTCGTGTCCACCCATTCTTTGCTTGCCGGCACTTCGATGTTGAACGACCTAAGCGCTGCGCTGTTCGCAGGAGCCGTTTGCGCAAAGGCGTTTCCGGCGACGACTGCGATGCACGCGAGAAATGAGAGCGCCACACTAACAGCGATCTTGTTGAAATCGATGTTCAGGAATTCTTGCAACGCACGCTGAGGAACCACCATGGTGATTTCCTCCACAAGTGATCTCCAGAAAAATACGATCTTCAATGCTGATTATAGATTCGGCATAGATCGAATGGTCTAGGTCCAGGAAAGCAACCGGTCAGACAAGAGTCTTGACGCGGCCGAACGCGACTCTCTTCACCGCGCCGCAAACAGTTTCGACTGCATCGGCGTTCAGTTCGGGATGGATCGGCAGCGACAGCACCTGTTTTGCCGCGGCTTCCGACTCCCGGAACGAACCCTCTTGATATCCCAGGTCCGCGTATGCCGGTTGCAGATGCGCGGGAACCGCGTAGTGAATGGCAGTTTGAATGCCCTCGGATTGCAAACCCGCCTGCAGCGCATCGCGATCACGAGTTCGCACGGTGTACTGATGATAGATGTGGCGCGCCCAAGGCATTTCCTGCGGCAATTGCAGCCCTGAGTCCGAGAGCAGTTCGTTGTATTTCCGGGCAACGGTTCGGCGCGCCTCGATCCAGCGCTCGAGATGTCGCAGCTTCACGCGCAAGATCGCTCCTTGCAGACCCTCCATCCGATAATTGAAGCCGCGCAGAACATGATGGTATTTGCTGTCCTGTCCCCAGTCGCGCAGCATCCTGATTTTCTTTGCATATTCCGGATTACTCGTCGTAATCGCGCCGCCTTCGCCGTAGGCGCCCAGGTTTTTTGTGGGATAGAAACTGAAACATCCGATGTCGCCGAGGCTTCCGGCCGATCTTCCTCTGTACTTCGCCCCATGGGCTTGCGCCGCATCCTCGATCACGACCAGACCATGCCTTCGCGCAACCTCAACAATCGGATACATGTCCGCAGTCTGACCATAAAGATGTACCGGAATGATCGCCTTGGTGTGAGGCGTGATCGCCGCCTCGATCGCCGCGGGATTCATATTGAATGTGCGGGGCTCGATATCGATCAGAACCGGGCGAGCGCCCGCATAAAGAATGGCGGCCACGGTAGCCACGAATGTGAACGGCACCGTGATCACTTCGTCTCCCGGTTTCACGCCGGCCGCGAGCAATGCCAGATGGAGAGCACTCGTCCCGGAATTCAGCGCGATGCATTCCGTTGCGCCGCAATAGTGCGCGAACTCTCTCTCGAATGCCGCTACTTCTTCCCCCAGAACGAAATGACAGTTTTCCAGCACCCTGGCGACAGCGGCATCAATCTCGGCCTTGATGCTCTGATATTGGGCCTTCAGATCGAGGAAAGCCACTGGCTTGTAGGACGCAGTCATTGAAAGTTTGAACTGTTTGCTGTTCGCAAAGCCAGCCGTTCCAAGGTCGCCGCCGTTCCCTCACGCTGAAACTGGCTCGCATCTGAACAGTACAACAAATCGAGATGCCTGCTCAAATTTCACGAATCCCGCTATGCTTGGCCGTGCCGCGAGGGATGCGTATGGGAGACGTCGCGGCAAAATTCACGAATGCAGACGCGTATGCAAAACCAACGAAACGCCCCCCGAAATCCAAACGCGCCAGACGCAAACGAGCAGGCAGTTTCCGGAATCAGATTTCAGACCGTACCAACCAGCAAGAGCTGCTTCCGTCGTTCCTGCCTGAGATGCTATGATGAGGTCGAATAGTGAAAGGCCGCGCGCCCGCGCGTGCCGACTGCACTCCTCAGTAGCTCAATGGCAGAGCATCCGGCTGTTAACCGGAGGGTTGTAGGTTCGAGTCCTACCTGAGGAGCCATTCCTTTTCATAACCTTACTGAACCTGCCCCGTTTCCACACTGTGCGATTGTGCCCACTTCTGTGCCCCCTCTGCATCAAAAACGCTCGCACTCGCCAGCTTGTCCACAGCCTCACGGCGGGCTGAGTGCCCGATGTGTCCGTACCGTTTCGCCATCCGCACAGCCGTGCTCGCACTCCATCCCATGATTTCGCTCACCACGCTGAACGGGACTCCGGCTTCCAACATCCGCGTGCATCCCGTATGGCGTAGATCGTGAAAACGGCACGTAACGCCTGCCCGTGTCTTTGCGCCCTCCCAGCCCTCTTTCCAGTCGCCTACAGGCTCGCTCGGGTCGGTATCATAGGCCACGCTACCCGAGAACCCGAAAACATCGTCTTTGCCCTTCCCTCCATAGCGCTCGAATGGGAACACATAGTGATTTGGTTTGCGATTCGGGAAGCGCTCAGCCCAAAAATCCAAGACCGTGCGAACGCGCTGACTGAGCGGAATGACGCGGCCTTCGCCGTGCTCTGTTTTGGATTTCCCAACGCGCAATTCGTTTCTTCCGAAGTCAATTTGATTCCACTGGAGCAGTCTGATTTCGCTGTACCGCATACAGGTGCCCAACGCGAGTTCCACGGCAACATAGAGCGAACGTGAGCGGCTGTTACGGCATTCCCGAAGGAGAGATTTCTCTTCGTCTGCTGACAATGCCCGACCTGCATCGTCCCGCGTTCGGAGCATCGTCACGTCCGGCTGAATGTTCGCCCAGAGCCGATGTTTGCGCAGGATCGCCCGCAACGTTCCAATTTCCAAGTTGATCGTCTTTGGCGCGGCTTTCTCTCTCAGGCGGGCTGATTGATACGCCGCAACATTGTCCCCGCGAATGTCACAGATCAGCATCCCGCCCAAGATAGGCTTGAGATGCTTGAGGTTCAGAGTTTCGATAGTTACGCTGCGCGGGGAGAGATGGGCTTTCTTTGCCTCCAGCCAATTCTCTGCCGCTGCGCTGAATAGTTGCGCCCGCTGCGGCTTGCTGATTCCGTTAAAACCTTC
>JASHQK010000039.1 GCA_030039195.1 Candidatus Sulfotelmatobacter sp. | reverse complement strand
CCGGTCAGCTGGGTAGTGGCGTTGGTAGCGTCCTGGCCAAGAAAAAGTCCACCGGTAACGGGAAACCAGGCGTTGCCGACAATGTAGGATTCACTGACGAAGCCCGAGAAGCCCTTCCACTGCGGCAGTTCCAGCTTGCCTTCCGCTCCGTAAAGCATGGCTTTCTGAAAGGCGATCGGGAAGCTAATGCTGGTGTTGAGAATCTGGTCGTCATCGGCGTAGTTGTTGACGTCGCGGCGGAAGTAGTTCACGTCGAAACGGAATTGGTTGAAAAAACTCTTGGTCGCGCCCACTTCGTAGTAGTTGCCGTGCGAAGGTTGCACCGGCAGACGCAAAACTGTCGTTTCGAACGATTGGACCTCGGGCGAGCTGGAAAGCAGAATGTTTTCAAACGACGGAGTTTGAAAAACACGATCGTATGAGAGATGAATGATCAAATTTTCCGAGGGAAAATAACGGGCCGCAGAGATGCGTGGCTCGGCGGCATTCTCATTCAGCAGCAACTGATAATGGTCCCAGCGAAGGCCAGCCTCGACGGTCCAGTTGCGGTAATGCATGAGGTCTTCGACGTAAGCGGCTTGCTCAAGATCGGGCCGATTTCCACGAAAACTGAAAGTCGTTGCCGTGCCGGGATCGAAGGGATAGCTGGCGTAATTGGGATTGGCGGTGATGATATCGCTGTAGTTCTCGTGAAGAAAAATGTTGTCGGATTCGATCCCGGCTTTCCATTCATGATGCCCATGGTGAAAAGAAACCGAACTATTGAAATATCCCTCCTTGAATTCATTGTTCTGAAAGACAATGATGGGCCACGAATAGGGGTTGGAGTTGAAGTTGTTGGTATTGTCCCGAACCATGCCCCGCATATCTAAGAGCAGATTCGAAGAAAAGAAATGTTGATACGAAGCGGTGCCCATGGTTTCGAAGTTACCTGCAGTCTGGAGTTGCGGTGGGGTGCCGGGAGGTGGCGCGGGCTGCCCGAGTTCCGCCAGAAGTTGCGGGTTTTCCTGGACCTGTTCATTGGGAATCTGATAGCGGGCAAGTGCGTGACGAACAATGAAACGCAAGCGGTCTTTTGAACTCAGATCACGTTCGTAGCTGCCGGAAAAATCTCCGGTCGTGCCGGTATTTGTGTAGTTTTGCGGAACCACCGGGTTCAAATAGTGGCTGGTCATGCTGCCGCTGGCGCTTGCGCCGAATACATTCTTTCCCCATCCGTACTGTCCTCGAGCAGAAGAGCTAGCCGTATCAAAGCTGCCGCCCGAGAGCACGAACTGGCCATGAAATCCGGGTTGCGAATCCTGTAGCGTGTTCACTTCGACGACGCCTCCCATCTTTCGGCCGTATTCAGCGGGAAAGCCGGCGGTGTAGATACTTAAAGATTCCACATCGTCCGCATCAATGGCAGGGCCAAAGCTCGGTGACCGGTTGTCGGTCAGTGGAATCCCATCGACCACAAACTGAGTTTGATATTCCGAGCCCCGCGGATGCAGAACCGCGTTTCCCTCATACAGCCACCCGGGCTGTGAGTTCACCAGGTCTTGAATGGAGCGGCCCGGGATGGAACTGGCTCGATCTTGTATGAAACCACTTCCAACCTGGTCAACCGAACCTGCCTGCTCAGGATTGATCAGAGTGTTGACGGCCCTCACGATCACAGACTCATTGCGCCCTGCAATCTTCAACTGGATCACGCGCTCGGTCGGAATTGACGAACGGACCTCAACCGTTTCGGATATTGGCGCAAATCCCGGCTGGTCGATCTGAAGCCGATATAAGCCGTAGGGAAGCCGCTGCACCGTCAACGTGCCCTGATCATCAGTGATGAGGGTGCGCTGGTATTGGTTCGCCTCGCTGACGATCTGTATTGACGTTTTCACGGCGAGACCCGACGGATCAGTCAACCTGAGACGCAACTCGCCTGTGTTGCTTTGGCCAAAAAGAAGCAACGAAGAGCAAAGGAAGAAGGCGACAACTTTCCCCATGAAGGTTGGCTTTCTGCGGTTCAGCTTGAGTCCGCAAGTCTCCTCACTATTATGCAGCTGAGCGCATCTTGAGGCCGGCTGGATTGGCATGCTGGAATGAAGGAAGCCCTCGGATTACACTTCGATTTCGGGCGAGCGTCCACTCAAAGAGCTCGTGAAAATCTTACCGCAGCTCTTGGCATCGCCTGCGCCCTCGCCAAATCGCTTCATAAATCTCAATCGCGGACCGAGTACAATGCCCTCAGGTTAAAATCAAACAAAAAATCCAGGGGAAAGTGAAAGTTGCATAATGCATGAGTCCATCGATTGGCCCAGACGCCCATCCAACTACCGCCGCCGCTTCCTGATTATTCTTGCCCTATTTGTTTTTCTCCTCTTCAGCAGCGGGACGGCTCTGTCGTATTACGTCAATCTCCTGTGGTTCGGCTCGCTGGGATATGAAAGCGTTTATCGCAGGACTCTAAGTCTCGAGTGGTCGGTTTTCGCGATTTTCTTCGCCGCGACATTCCTCATTCTTTATGGATGGTTTTTTGTCCTCAGGCAGGCATATCAGCCTGACTTACTGGATGGCGGGGTCATTTTCATCGGCCGTCAACCGGTGAAATTGCCGGTCAAGCGCATTATGAATTTTATCGCGCGGCTGGTTTTTGTTGTGATCGCCCTGGCAACGGGAGCCAGCATGATGGAAGAGTGGAACACCTTCGCGCTCTACTGGTACGCACAACGAAGCCCCGTCTCCATGGTCGATCCTATTTTCGGCCGGCCCCTCCATTTTTATCTGTTCACACTTCCGGTGTGGCAGTTGATCTCGGGCTGGCTGCTGACCATCGCCATCATCGGGGTCATCGTCGCGCTTTTCTTTGTTCTCGTTACCGGCGCGTTCCATATCCTGTCCTCCTATCGTGGCAGATCTATTCCGCCCTCCTGGCGGGGAGTATCGATTGCTCTTGCCTTCTTGCTGCTGGTGATCGCCCTGCAAGTCTATCTGAGCCGCTTCGGAGCGCTGCTTGAGGAGCACACGATTTTCAGCGGCGTTTCCTACACGGATGCGCACATCACACTCACCGGACTGCTCATTGTCTGCACGGCGCTCGTGGTCGGCGCGTTTATCGCCCTTATCAATGTTGTGACGGCGCCGCGCGTGCGTTGGCTGGCGATGGCGGCCGTTCCCGCCTTCGTGTGCTATGTCGCTGTGCAACTGGTTGGCTGGTACGTCGGCAACTTTATCGTCAAACCCAACGAACTGGATCGCGAGCGACCCTACATTGCCCACAATATCGAACTGACTCGGCAAGCGTACGGGTTGGATCGAGTCTCGCGGCGTGAGTTTCCCGCCGAGACTTCCGTTGAAGCCACCGACGCGGCCAACAATCAAGCCACCCTACAGAACATCCGCCTGTGGGACTGGCGTGCGCTACAAGACACGCTCCGCCAGATTCAGGAGATCCGAACCTATTACGATTTTCCCGATATCGATATCGACCGCTACGAAATCGACGGCAATGTCCGACAAGTCATGCTCGCGACCCGCGAGTTGAGCGTCGACAAACTCCCCGAGAGCAGCCGCAACTGGATCAACGAAAGGCTGATCTACACCCACGGCTATGGCATCACGATGAATCCGGTAAATGGATTCACCCCCGAAGGTCTGCCCACACTTTTTTTGAGCAATATGCCGGTGCAAAGCACCGTGCCGAGCATCCAGATCACCCGCCCGGAAATCTATTTCGGAGAGATGACCGGCAACGACGTATACGTCAAGACCAAGCAACAGGAATTCAACTATCCCCAGGGCCAGACCAATAATCTGACCTCGTATGAAGGCACAGGCGGCATTCCCCTTAGCGGATTCCTGCGCCGCATCCTCATCGCCATCAATGAAGGAGACTTGACGAAGCTACCCTTCAGTGACGACATTACTTCTCAAAGCCGGCTTCTCATGCGGCGCAACGTGCGCGACCGCGTAGCCGCTCTCGCTCCATTTCTCACCTTCGAACCTGACCCTTACATCGTCATCTCCGATGATGGGCGACTGTTCTGGATGCTCGACGCGTACACCACTTCCGACAATTATCCGTACTCGAGCCATTATCTGCTGAACGGGAATGCGGTGAATTACATGCGGAACAGCGTCAAGGTGGTCGTCGATGCCTACGACGGCACCACGACGTTCTACGTCTTCGATCCGCAAGACCCCATCATCAACGCGTATCGCCAGATCTTCCCGTCGCTATTTAAAGACGCTTCGGCCATGCCGGCTGCGTTGCGCAAGCACGTGCGCTATCCGGAGTTGTTACTGAAAATGCAGGCGGCGGTATATGCGCTTTATCACATGACTGATCCGGAAGTTTTTTACAACCGCGAAGACCTGTGGACAGTGGCTACCGAAGTTGGCTTGAGCGAGTCCGGTGAGCAGGCCACGCGGACCATGGAGCCTAATTTTGTTTTGATGAAGCTGCCGGGTGAAAGCAGCGTGGAGTTCGTCAATATCCTGCCCTTCACGCCGGCCAACCGCAACAACTTGATCGGCTGGATCGCAGGTCGCAGCGACGGCGCGCACTACGGAACCTCTATTGCTTATGACTTCCCGAAGACCAGGTTGGTCGATGGCCCGCTGCAGATCGAAGCCCGCATCGATCAGAATGCCCAGCTCTCGGGACAATTAACTCTCTGGAACCAGCAGGGTTCGCACGTGCGGCGCGGAACTCTGCTCGTGATCCCCTGCGGCAAGGCACTGTTGTATGCCGAAGCAATCTATCTCCAGGCCCAACAGAGTCCCATGCCCGAACTGCGCCTGGTCGTGCTCGCACTACAAGACCGGCTCGTATACGGTCCAACTTTCAGTGCGGCGATGAGCGCCATGTTCGGCAACGAGGCCTCGTCATTAACTGCGGTAACTCCTGCGATTGAGGCGATCTCCAACGCCCCGGCAGCCACGACCAAACCCGCCGCGGATCTTAACACTCTCATTTCCGGGGCGGCCAAAGACCTGGCCGATTATCAGCGCCTCACCGCCGAAGGCAAGCTCGGTGAAGCGGGGCAGAAGCTGGAACAGCTCAAGCAAAAGCTGGACGAGCTGAATCGGCGGCAGAAGTGATTGAGGCTGGTCCAGGTTCTCTTCTTCTTGACTTCTTTTGTTACTTCGCCTGGAAAGCGAAATCCGTCTGACGCAGGTTTGTGCGAGATGGATTGGCAGGGCAGGGTGAAGGATTTTCGTGTCTATGGAGGCGCGAGACTCTGCAGCCGTTGCAGCAAATTGCGGGCGTCCTGAGATCCTTCTGCTGAGGGCTGATCGCGAAGGTAGGCCTTCAGTTCCGTTGCGGCTTCAGGATACTTTCCCAGTCCTAAGAACGCGTGTGCTTTTGCGATGTGTAACAAGCTGCCATCCTCTTTCGAGCGTAGCGAGGTCTCGGCAACTGTAAGGGCGCTCTGATACTGCTCCTTGCCGATCAAGGCGCGGGCAATTTCGTAGCTTAGAATCCAACTGTCGGCGCCGGCTGAGAGCGCCTGGTCGCTGACCTTTTGCGCATCATCAAAACGCTTTTGTCGATTGTAGACTTCGGCCAATGCTATATATGCAGGGGAATAGCTCGGATCGCACTGAATGGCGGCCTGAAGATGTTGCTCCGCCAATTTCCATTCCTGACGTTCGGCCTTGATGGCTCCGTAAAGGCTCAGAGCTTCGGGGAAGTTCGGATCGATCCGCAATGCCTGATCCAGTCTGCGCTGTGCTTCAGCCGCGGCTTGCTTCGTCCAAGCCTCCAAGGCCTTGACATACAGTCGCTTTGCTTTTCGCGGAACTATTAGGCGTGCCACCGAAATAGTTGAACTGGCCGCTGCGCCGGACCGAGCAGGTCCAGTGTCTTGCACCTGTTGTATGTCTTCGTTTAGCGCAGGTGGGGCGGGTTTATCTCCGACTACTTGAGCGATGCTGTTGAGAGTAGGGATAGAGCAGAGAAGAACGAGAACGACGTAACCCGACTTCGACAGCTTCCGCGGCAACGGACTAAGCGCCCTTGTAACCCGTCTTAATTGGTTAGCAGGCGTTTCGGTAATTAAGATGTGCGCAACGTCACGCTACCTTGTGATGTGAGCGGTATTCAACCGTCGTTGCCCTTGGCTGCACATGTTGGTTCAGAATCGCAAATGGATAGTAAGATTCCCAATGCGGGAAGACTGTCGAGCCTGTCTTCGGGATAGAGTGGCGAGCGAAACTGATGCCCATCGAAGTTAAGAGCGTTCAAAACGGCGTGGGACGGCTATGGATATGCCATGGCCTTCTGAGCGGGAAAGAACTTATCGCCAATAACGAGCGCATCCTGAACTCGAAGAGCTTCGAAGGTGTTCGCTGGCTACTCATTGATGAGAGCGATTCCAAGCTGGAGATTTCTTCGGCGGAGGTTCGGACGATCAAGCATCAGGACGATCTTCTAGCAGCGGTGCTGCCCGAGCTGGTCACTGCTGTCGTGATTCCATATGATTACGGGTTTGGCATGTCACGCATGTGGGAGATACTCACGGAACGTCCAGGATGGTCAACGCGGACGTTCCGTTCCAGGGCCGAAGCGGAAGTTTGGTTACGGCAAGAAGTGCAATACAAGTTCGGAATGGAATTGCCTGAGAAACTGGATGAATAAGTTCGACAAGAAAGATGGCTGGCCGCTTGTGAATCCACCCGGTTCTGGTGACTTGGATCACTGATTTACTTTTGCCCTGCACCGAGAATAAAGCGAATATTTTGGCGCCTCCCGAAGAGCATTCCTCACCGCATGGGACGCGCCATCGACTGAGAGGCGCAGCAGGGAGAACTCCTTATGCGGAAAATTGGATTTGGACTTGCTGTTGTTCTGCTCGTTATAGCGCCAGCGCTTGACCTGCTGGGCGGCACACTGGCGGGAGTAACCTTGCCAGACACAGTGCAGGTTGGAGGCAGAACGCTCGTACTGAACGGCTTGGGATTGCGAAGGAAGTATATGGTCAAGGTCTACGTGGCGGGGCTTTACCTTGAACAGAGATCTTCCGATGCCAACGCCATTCTCAAGTCCGATGCAGCCAAGCAGGTCGTCATGCACTTTGTGCGTAGCGTGAGCAAGAACCAGATGGTCGATGCGTTTAACGAGTCGTTTGAAAACAATACACCGGATGCGAGCAAGAACTTGAAAGCCGAGATGAGCTCATTTCTGGGCGCGCTTGAACCGGTTAATGACGGCGACCAGATGGTGCTAACGTACATCCCGGGTGCAGGCACGACACTTACCATCAATGGCAAAGAAAAGTTGACGATTGCCGCTCCGGCGTTCGCCCCGGTACTGTTCTCGGTATGGCTCGGCCCGAAGCCTCCCAGTCTTGATCTGAAGAAGGGGCTGCTCGGGCAGTAAGAGAATCGCCACTTCAGGTTTAGCAATGCCACGCATCTCCGACGGCAATAAAGGCCCGCCTGAGCAACCTGCGCCTCGCATTGAGTTCTCTGCTTGAGCTCCC
Source organism: Candidatus Sulfotelmatobacter sp. (assembly GCA_030039195.1). Taxonomy (GTDB): domain Bacteria; phylum Acidobacteriota; class Terriglobia; order Terriglobales; family Acidobacteriaceae; genus Sulfotelmatobacter. Next base: position 5,192 of record JASHQK010000039.1, on the reverse strand, counting down.
ACCAAAAGTTGATTCTCCTAGCCAATGTCTTTTTTTGGGCGGCCAGCAGGCGGGTAGAGACGAACGCTTTCCCTCGCGTGATCGTCTCGCCAGAATGCAGAGATGGCGGACCAGGGCCGATCTGCCGTAGTATCGGGGGGCACAAAAGCGTGATTTGGGGAGGCGGCGCAAGATGGCGATGAAGACTGTGCGATTCTTTCTTGTCTGGATAGCAATCGTGGGTGCCATGGTTTCGGCCCGGGCGCAAGAAACGGACGGAGCTGAGGGAAGTCAACTTCGATTCCGCTTTGTCGGGCCACAGGTCGGCAATCGCATCGCGGCCATAGCCGGCGTGACGGGCGATTCAAGTACTTATTACGCCGGTGCCGCGTCAGGCGGAGTGTGGAAATCAACCGACGGAGGCAATCGCTGGACGCCAATCTTCGACAAGGAACCGGTGGCCGCGATCGGCGCACTCGCCGTGGCGCCATCGGATCTGAGCACGGTATGGGCGGGAACGGGCGAGGCGTGGATGATACGCGACACCGACGTGATGGGTAATGGAATCTATAAATCAACCGACGCCGGTGCGACGTGGACCCATATGGGGCTGGATGAAACCGGGCGTATTGGCCGCATCGTCATCGATCCCTCGAATCCCGACATCGTTTTTGCCTGCGCGTTGGGGCGCGCCACCGGCCCGCAGCAAGAGCGTGGCGTGTTCCGCACCAAAGATGGCGGTCAGCATTGGGAGCGGGTGCTGTTTGCTGGAGAGAATGTGGGTTGCTCCGGGCTTTCCATGGATGCACACAATCCGCACACGCTGTTTGCGGGCATGTGGCAGGTGGAAATGCACACCTGGGGCGAATTCAGCGGCGGTCCGGGCAGTGGAGTCTACGTTTCGCGCGATGGAGGGACGAAGTGGACTCGCATCGAAAACGCTGGTCTGCCGAAGGAGCCACTGGGCAAGATCGATGTCGCAGTCGCTCCCACCAATTCGAATCGTGTTTTCGCCCTCATTCAGACCAAAGACCAAGGTTCGGTTTGGAGATCCGATGACGGGGGAAAACACTGGAAGGTTGTGAATTATCAGCGCGCTTTGATCGGCCGTGCCGGTTACTACATACGAATCGCGGTTTCAACTGGCAACGATAATGAAATCTACGTAGCCAACAGTTCCTTCCTTGAGTCTCTGGATGGAGGCGAGAACTTCCGCCCCGTTCCCTGGGGCGGGGATACCCACGACATATGGATCGATCCTTCCAATCCGGATCGCTTTGTTATCACCGACGACGCGGGCCTGCAGATCACAACCGTGCACGGCCGCGGTTTCCACCGCGTGACTTTGCCGATCGGCCAGATGTATCACGTCGATGTTGACAACCAGATTCCCTACTACGTTTACAGCAACATGCAGGACGATGGGAACATGCGCGCGCCCAGCGTGCCGATCGGCTTTCGCGAGACCGGATGGGACCATGCAATGGGTGGTTGCGAATCCGGTTTTACGATTCCGGATCTAACCGATCCGAACGTAGTGTGGGCGACCTGCTACGGGGATACGGTTACGCGCTGGGATGCCCGCACGAAATTTGCGCGCTCGGTCAGCCCCTGGATGCACACGCTGGATTCACCTCCCAACGATCTCAAGTATCGCTGTCACTGGACTCCGCCACTCGCGATTGATCCCTTTGATCACAACACCGTCTACTACGGCTGCCAAGTGATGTTTAAGACCACGAATGCCGGGCAAAGTTGGTCGGTGATCAGTCCGGACCTCTCAACCCACGATCCAACTCGCAACATTTCCTCCGGGGGAATCGTCGGAGACAATCTCGGGCAGTTCTATGGCGAAGTCATTTTTTCGATTGCTCCGTCCACCATACAGAAGGGACTGATCTGGGCGGGAACGAACGACGGGCAGGTTTGGTACACGAAAGATGGCGGGGCCAACTGGATCAATGTCACTAAAAACATCTCCGGGCTCGCGTCCTGGGGAACGATTACGAGCATCGCGCCTTCGAGCTTCGATGCCGCGACTGCTTACGTCAGCGTCGACTTCCATCTCATGGATAATCGCGACCCGTTCATCTATAAAACCACCGACTTCGGAAAAACCTGGAAACAGATCACCGGCAACCTGCCAAAACATCCTTTGTCTTATGTCCGCAGCATCACCGAAGATCCCAATTGCGGGGGCCTTCTCTTTGCCGGAACGGGCAATGGCCTCTTCTATTCGCTGGATGATGGTGAGCACTGGACGGCGCTGGATTCGGGCCTGCCGCATGCACCAGTAAGCAAGGCCGTGGTGCAGAAGAATTTCCACGATCTGGTGGTGTCTACCTACGGCCGCGGGCTGTATATTCTCGACGATATTACCCCGCTGGAGCAGATGGCAAAGCATCATTCCGACTCTCCCGTCATTCTGTTCGAACCGCGCCCGACGTATCGCTTTACGCATGGTGGCGGGGCGTTTCTGAATTTTTCACTCAAAACGGCCGCGAAGGATCCGGTCGCGATCGAAATTCTCGACTCGGATGGCAAGGTCATCCGGAAATTGGACGCGAAGGGACAGGCCGGCACGAATCGAGTGAAGTGGGACCTTCGCTATGAATCGCCGAGATTGGTGGCACTGCGCACTTTGGCCCCCGACAACCCGCACATATGGGACGAGCCGCGGTTCCGGGATTCCGACTCGCGTCCGATCACGCACTGGGGCACCAGGCCGGCGGAGGTTGGTCCAATCGCGACTGTCGGAAAATATACGGTGCGCCTGAAAGTCGATGGCCAATCCTACACGCAACCGATCACCATTCTGCGGGATCCCCGATCGCCGGGATCGGATGCAGATATCGATCTGTCGGTGAAGACTCTGGTAAAAATCCGCGATGACATCAGCCACGCCTCGGATACTGTCAATCAGATCGAATGGCTGCGCAAGCAACTCGAGGTCATTGAGACGATGCTTCGTCCGCCGAAGAAGAAGGAGAACGAAACAACGCGCTTTGGTGATGATGACGAATACTACTCGGAAGCTGCGACGCCCGCTCCGGCCCGGACATTGAGCGAAGCTGAGGCAAAGCGCAACGCTGATCTTCTCAAGGCGGCGGAAGATTTGGACCAGCAGCTGCGAACGGTCGAGTACAAGCTCGTTTCGCCCGAGCTTACCAACAGCGACGATAAATATTACGTCGACTCATATAAGGTTTATCTCAACCTGATTTGGCTCAACGGGGAAGTCGGAACCGGAGCCGGGGACGTTGCCGGAGGCGCTGACTTCGCTCCAACCGATGTCGAACTGCAGTTGCTGAAAACATATGAAGCAGAACTAGCTACCGCACAGACCGATTACCAAAAAGTTATAAAAGACGATCTCCCGGCGGTGAACCGCTCGCTGGCCGAGAGCAATGTCGCTCCGCTGGTTGTTGCCCGCGATTCTGAAACAGCGAGGCAAGATATAGAGAACAAATGAGCTAAAGCGGCAGGAGTGGAGCTGACCTGAGCGATTTGGAGATTCTTGCAACGCGGGATCGCAGTCAGCGAGGGTCACAATCTGCTGAGTAAACGTTGGACCGTGCGGCCGTTGCGCATCCCGGTCACCGCTACGGTAGCGTAACCTCTGCGATAAGCAAGCCGAACAGGCCTAGTCCTGTCTGAAAATTCAGCCACGACCCGCTTTTAATCCTGCCTTAATATTCGTTGCTTACTATCATCCTCGCCGCAACACCTCCGATCTCACCGCCAGTTGGGGAAAAGACGAAAGGAAAAAATCATGCGTCAATTGCTGTCGATGTGCCTTGTCGTGATGACGACTATCGCACCGGTCATGACACCCGCAGCCCATGCAGCCGATGCGAAAACAGCCACGCCCATCAAACACATTGTTGTTATCTTCGGTGAAAACCGATCGTTCGACCACTATTTTGGAACGTATCCCAATGCGCTCAATCCCAAGGGAGAGCCGCAATTCCACGCCCTGCCGAACACTCCAACTGTCAACGGTTTGAGCAACGCCTTGCTGACCAACAATCCCAATCTCAACCCAGCCAATGGATCGGGCGCGTCCAATCCGTTCCGCTTCGATCGTTCGCAGGCCAACACGGCAGACCAGGATCACGATTATCTGGCGGAACAGCTCGCCTTTGACGGTGGCGTCATGGATCTGTTCCCCGCCAACACGGGCAGCGCCGGACCACCGCCCAGCGCTCCTCCGGCCGTAGTGACCACGAACGGCATAGTGATGGGCTATTTCGACGGCAACACCGTCACCGCTCTTTGGAACTACGCCCAGCGCTTCGCCATGAGCGACAACTCGTACAGCACGAACTTTGGGCCCTCAACCGTCGGTGCAATCAACCTGATTTCCGGCCAGACCAATGGCGTGGTCAATCACGCCGGTGGAACGGGTGCCTATGTCAGTGACGGAGACGGTGGACTCACCGTCATCGGTGACCCGGATCCCTACGGCGACGTTTGCTCGGGCTCAGAGCAAGCCCAGATGGGCGGAAAGAACATCGGTGATCTGCTCAACGCGGCCGGCGTGAGCTGGGGCTGGTTTGCCGGCGGATTCAATCTCAACATCGTGAACCCAGACGGCAGCACTGGGTGCAACCGTCAGTCGACTTCGCAGATCGTTGGCACGCAAGGCGACTACGTTCCGCATCACACACCGTTTCAGTACTACGCTTCGACCGCCAATCCGACCCATGCTCGTCCCAAGTCGGTGCACACGATTGGATGGTCGGGCGATCCCGCAAATCACGACTACGACGTTGAAGATTTCTTCGCCGCGGTCTCTGCCGGCAATTTCCCGGCTGTCAGCTTCTTGAAGGCCATCGCGATTCACGACGCGCACCCGGGCAATTCAGACCCTCTGGACGAACAGAGCTTTGTGGTTCGAGTTGCCAATTTTCTGCAGGCGCAGCCCGAATGGCCGAACACCGCATTGGTGATTCTCTATGACGATTCCGACGGCTGGTACGATCATCAGCTCGGCCAGATCGTGAATTCGTCAAAGAGCGCAGCCGACGCCCTCACTGGCCCCGGCGCCTGCGGTTCGGGCACAAATGCCCTTCCGGGCCTTAACCCCAAAACAACTCACGCGCAGGGCCGCTGCGGATACGGTCCGCGCCAGCCTTTACTCGTGATTTCGCCTTGGGCGAGGCACAACTTCGTCGATAGTTCAGTGACCGACCAGACCTCCGTCCTTCGCT
>JASHQK010000438.1 GCA_030039195.1 Candidatus Sulfotelmatobacter sp. | reverse complement strand
ACTCGGGCACGGAGCGCGCGGCTGGGGTTTTATGATTCTCTTTCTCGCTGGTCCGGTCTTCTGGCTTTTCCACCCGTGGTTCGTAGTCCGGATAATACTTCCATTCATGCGGGCGATTCGTGCGATATGAACAGTGTAATCGTAGAAAAACTCTTTGATCTTGATCTATGGCTCGCAGGTGTAGCGCACTTTGTAATACTCTTCGCGAGCTTCCAGGTTCCATACCGACTTCACTGGAAAGAAGACCTGGAACAATTGATGCCGTTCAACAGGAAGCTGCTCTGGGTACAGGGTGGGTTTACTGTATTGACCATTGTGGCTTTTGGAGTACTGAGTTTGGTGCTTCATCGAGAACTGCTTCGAGGGGATCGTGCCGCCCTGGGATTAACGTGCTTTATTGGCGTTTATTGGGCAACCAGAGTTGTTGTGGATGCCGTTTATTTCTCACATTCCGATTGGCCCAAAGGACGGGCTTTTGTGCTCGGACATATCCTTCTCACTTCGCTGTTTACTTTCCTTTCAGCAAGCTACCTCGGACTGCTCGCTTGGAATGTATGGCTCAGATAGATGAGGGCTCATAATCGCAAACTGAATACCGGGCGTCGGGATCGCAGCACGAGAAAGGCTAGTCGTTCATGCTGGTAATTGGGGCGTTGCTTTGTGCGGTTTTCGGAGTCGCACTCGCGCTCGTCCTTCTGGTACGGTCCTGCAAAAGGTCGATGGCCGCATTTCATCGAGCTATTACTAACCCAATTGCTTCCAGATTTGCGGCTCGATTGCCCGGCTTCGCCATCGTCGTAAACGTCGGTCGAAAGTCTGGAAGGCTCTACCGAACGCCAGTGAATGTTTTCTGGCGGCCTGATGGAGTGTTGATCGCGCTCACCTATGGCCGCGAGAGTGGGTGGGTCACGAATGTCCTGGCGGCTGGGCGCTGCGAGCTTCAGACACGCTGCGCGTCGTATCAGCTCTTCTTGCCCGTCATTGTTCACGACCCGTCGCGACGGCGATTTCCCGCTCTGGTGCGTGCAGTACTCGGCCTTATTGATGCTAACGACTACATACAACTTCAAATTCGGCAGGATTAGCCCTTTACGCCGTGGACCTTGAGCGTAATTCGGATTTTCGTAGCCGAGCCAGTCAAGTCTTTCACAACAGCGACCATGACATTTCTCCTCAAAAATCGAGGAGCCTGGCTCCCACCTTGCCGCCTCCGCCCTCCTTCATCTCTGCCTTCAATTCTTAGTCTCTGCTTACCTTGGTAACTCGAACCTAGGGCCACACAGCGCTATCCTAACGGCACCCTTTCCCCCGGGCCTCCGCCGGTCGATCGTTCGCGGCGGCGCGAACGTTTCACCATGGAATGGAGTCAGCTGAAATGCCTACGAAAATCGGCCCCTTTGAGATTTTGAGCGAGCTGGCGAAATCGCCTACCGGTGCGGTTTACAAAGCGAACGACCCCGAATCCGGACAGACGGTCGCACTGAAAGCGATTCAGTTGAGCGCGTTCGGCGAGGCCGCTTCCGACCTGGAAGCCGCGCTCCTGAATGAAGCGGAAAAAACCAAGATTCTGAGCAGTTCCAACATCACCCCCGTTTTCGGCGCGGGAGAAATTGACGGGCTGTTCTGCGCCGCCATGGAGTACGTGCAGGGCAACAGCATCGCCACCATGCTGTCGCGCAAAGAAGGATTCTCCATCTGGGATCTGCTCGACATCGGCCGTCAGCTTTGCGGCGGCCTCGATCATGCAGCCTCGCACAGTATCGTTCATTACAGCCTCGAACCGGCCAAGATCATGTGCGGCTGGGACGGCACGGTCAAAATTCTCAGCTTCGGCCTGTCGAGCGTCGGAAACTTCCTCCAGCACGTCAGCGAGGGACTTCCGCCCGCTCTCCATTACATGTCGCCCGAGCAGGTGCAGGGCCAGTCTACCGACGTGCGCTCCAATCTGTTCAGCCTGGGCGCAATCTTCTATGAGATGGTCACCGAGCGCAAAGCTTTCGACAGCGACGGCATCGAGGCGTTGCGGCAATGCGTGGTCGAGAGCAGTCCGGTGCCTCCGATTCAGTTGAACGCCAAAGTGCATCCGCTGCTCAGCGACCTGATCATGAAAACGCTGGCCAAGGATCCTGCCCAGCGTTACGCGAGCGGCAGAGCCTTGCTCGATGACCTCGAGAAATGCAAGGAATCCCGGCCGAGCGCCGCAAAGAAAGCCTCCCCGGCCAAGGCTCAAGTCGCGCCCGCTGCTGCGAATGCAGCTGCCCAATCGAAGTTTGCCGGTTCTGCTCCAAAAGCCGCGCCACGGCCCGTGGCAGCGCCTGCACCGAGTTTGGCAAAAGCCACCCCGCGCCCGGATGCGAACCTTGGCGCGGCGAAGCCCTCCGTGGCCAGCAGTCCGGCGAAGAGCGCTACGGTTTCCGCACACCCTGAAGTCAGCCCGATGGCCAAGTCGAGAGCAGCAGCGGCGAGCAGTGGCGGATTGAGCTCAACTCCCGAGATTGAGCCCGACGAGCTCGATCTTTCTTCGGACTTCGGAGGTGTCTCCGAGCCGCCCTCTGCGTACATGTCTTCCGCCACCGTCGAACCGGAGATCGAAACCTTCGACTCGCAGGCCGACAATCAGCCAAGTAACGATCAGCCCAAGATTGCCGTCGATCCCATGATGGCCGAAGGCGGGCAAGGAGCCGGCGCGGGCACAAGCTTCTCCGACATTTCCGAACTTCCTCCGCTGAAAGAGGTCTATATAGCTCCACCGCCGCCACCGCCGGCTCCCGAGCCCGAGCCTGTACCGCCGCCGAAGCCGACCGTCTTTACTGGCACGACGAAAGCCGCCACGACCCGGCGCGACGAGAAGCCCAAAGTCCAGACGCGCGAAGTCGCCGAAAAGGCCATCAAAGAAATCAAGAATGTTCCGCCCAAGCTCATGGCCTACGCGCTGGGTGGCGCGGCAGCGCTGATCCTCGCCATCGGTATTGGAGTCACGATCTACGTTCACCAGCAGAACTCCGATGATGACGCCAGCGCCGAACGCGCGGCCGCTCCGGCGGTCACCGAAACTCCGGCGCAACCCGTGGCTGCCCCGCCCGCAGCTAATCCCGCGCCGCAACAGGATGTTGCCCCGGCCCCAGCTCAAACGGAAGAAACTGCCGAAGCCGAAGATTCCGGCGAAAGATCATCCCGTTCCGCGCGGACACGAGCCGCGAGAAGGAAGTCTGCTCCGGCAGCCCCCGCGATCATCCCCGGCCAACTGGCCCTCGATTCCACGCCTCAGGGCGCACAAGTAGAGGTTGATGGCCGCACCGATTCGAGCTACGTCACTCCGTTCGCTCTGACCAATCTCGCGCCTGGGCAGCACACGATCAGTGTCAGCAAGCCGGGCTACTCGACCGACTCGCGCGCGGTCAACATCGTCTCCGGCAGTCGCGCCACCGTCGTGGTTCACCTGTCGCAACTCGCAGCCACTCTCGTCGTGAACAGCAATCCTTCCGGCGCCAGCGTCTACGTTGATGGCCGCGACACCGGCGTCAAGACGCCCGGCCAGGTCAGTGTCAACAAAGGCCAGCACGTCGTTCTGGTCCGCAAAATGGGATACATCGACGAGACCATGAACGCCCAGTTCGTACTGGGCCAGACCTTCAACTTCGCTCCCACTTTGCGCTCGCTAGGCAACGTCGACGACATGCACACGGTCGGCAAGATGTCGCGCTTCTTCGGCGGCAAGGCCCAGGCCGGCCAGGCCGTCGTCAGCATCCGTACGCAGCCCAAGGGCGCCCAGGTGGCGATCAACGAGCACATCATGGACAAGAACACGCCGCTTGAAGTTGCGCTCGATCCCGGAAACTACGTCATCGACATCACCATGACCGGCTACGCGCCCGTGCACAAAGTCATCAGCACTGACCGCGGCGGCAAAGTGGTCGTCGACGAAACCCTCCAACCGCAGTAAGCAACGAAATCCATCAAGAATCGTCGGGTGCCCCACCCAAAGCGGTGTTCGTTGGGTGGGGATTTTGCTTGTGCAGGGGCGTCCGACCCGCAAGCTCTACGGGACGCGGTTCCGTCATGATTGCCGCAGCTGAGCAATGATTACTCGGCTCTTGCGCTCGCTTGGGTGGTTACTATCGGAACCATCGCCGTTCACTCGTTCTGCCGCATCGCTCTAGTACAATCGTCGCGTGGCCGACTTCGTCCGCATCGGAATTTTGGGCGATTTCAATACCGAATTTCGCTCGCATCACGCCACCAACGACGCGCTCCAGCACGCGGCGCGCAAGCTTGGCGTGAAAGTGGAATCGGAGTGGCTGCCCACGCCATCGCTCGTCCCACCGGAAGCGGCGAAGAAGCTCGAGACTTTCGACGGCCTCTGGGGCTCGCCTGGCAGTCCCTTCAAGAGCTTCGAAGGCATGCTCAAGGGCATTGAGTTTGCCCGCCGCCGCGACTGGCCCTATCTCGGCACCTGCGCCGGCTTTCAATACGCCTTCATCGAATTCGCCCGCAACGTTCTCAACATCAAAGACGCGGACAGCGCCGAGAACAATTCCGGATCGAAGAACATCATCGTCCACCCTGTCGCCTGCGCCGTGCCCGGTCGCAAAGACAATGCGCCCAAGCTCTCCGGTGTAGTTCCTGAGATTCGCCTCCGCCCCGGTTCGTATCTGCAATCGTTTTACGGCAAGGACAAAGAGACCGTCACGGAAGAATTCTTCTGCAACTTCGAGATCAATCCGGAATTCGAATGGGCCGCCATGGAAGCCGGATTCCCCGTGGTCGCGCGCGGGCCGCAAGGCGAGATTCGCGCCATCGAATCGCCCACGCATCGCTTCTTCGTGGCCACGCTGTTCCAACCTCAACTATCGTCGAAAGAGAAGAAGCCGCATCCGCTGGTGCTGGCTTTCGTGCAGGCCGCCGCCGACTGGGGCAAGAAGAAGCTCGACGACAGCGTGCTGGAGTGATACAACTTCAGGTTGTGATGAATCTACTTTGTCTCAGGCAAGCTTCATCCCGCTTACCGGGGCGAAGTGGGCGGCAAGATCTGAAGCATACGCCAGCTTAATCTCCGAACACCTCGCCCCAAGTACCGTCTGGCTCGACGCCGGCTGCGGTTCGCGTCTTCTCGAAGACGACATGGATACGCTCGAGAAGTGGCTTGTCGGCCGTTGCAAATTGATCTTCGGCATGGACCCACTTTCAACTTGGAACCGCAACATCCGCTCGCTTCTTCAAGGATCGCTGTACAAACTGCCATTCGCGGATAGCAGCCTCGACCTGATTACCTGTCACATGGTAATCGAGCATCTCGATCGCCCAAGGAGCGCCTTTGCTGAAGTCTGCCGCTGCCTGCGGCCCAACGGCGTCTTCATTGCAATCACTCCCAACATGATTAACTATGGGATTTTCGCGAATGCTGTTGCGACCAAACTCATTCCCGAAAAGTGGCGCCTCCGCATCGTTCACGCTTTGGACTCGCGGACGGACGAAGATATCTTCCCCGTGCGCTACAAGGCCAATACTATGCGCGGCCTCAGGCACCTGCTTAGATCCGCTGGATTGCGGATACATCGCGCCATCGGTCTGCGGCAGCAACAAGCCTATTGGCGCAGGCACCCGTCATTTGAGAGGGCTTTTATGTGGCTCACCCCTATTCAAGTCCTTCTCATCTGCGCACACAAGCCGGCCTCCAAAACCCTCTCGCGGCTTACTCAAATTCCAATTACCAAAGTCCAGGCACCTTACTCAATATCGTCCGTTCCCGAAGCGCATCTGGAGCATCTTCTCGCTCCTCGCTAAACTCACCATCATCAGCCGCTTTCCCCAACGGCACTTTCGCAGGAGCCACATTCGTCTATGCACATGCAAATGGTCAATCAGTTGCGCCTGCCGTTTACGACGCTGATCAGCTACATCCCGGTCATCGCTACGATCGTCACGACGTTCTTCAGTATTGTTCTGGCACGGGCCACGCTGCGCTACGTTGAAGCCACCGACAAGAGCCTCGCTTTGGCACGCGAGGAATTCGAGCGCGAATGGTCGCCCGATCTGCACATCAAAATGGAGCGCATCTCAGCGACGGAAGCCAACGTCATCATCACCAACCTGGCGAAGACTTCTGTCCTGCTGCAACTTCTGCAATTGCGGAAACTGTCGCACGCCATGCCTTTTGAGCGCTGCCGATTGAATGACCCGCTCGTGGGTGGTACGACCTGGACCCAGGAAATGGGCCGCCGCATTGTGGCCTGCACCGGTGGCGAGTTCGAGGGCCCGATCGCCGCTTCAGCCACCTTCTACGCCGCTGGCCGCATGTATCGTACCGACTGGTTCCGCTCGCAGATTCAGGTTCGCGAAGGCCGCATCATTGCTCTCGAACCCAGCAACATGCCCACTCGCCGCGTCCGCGTGATCGAACGCAAGGGACCCGAGCGCCGCCGCGAATTCGTGCAGGACGTGACCGCCGAAGCGGCGGAACAAATCGATCCCAAGCCGGAGGAGAAGTTCTTCGTTACCGGCGCGTAGCGGATGTTCACGCTCTCCAGCGAGGTTCAACGGCTTTAGATTCTTAGATCGGGATTTTCAGACCGATGTCCGCTGGCCGGATAGCTGAACTCTGCCATCCCTACGTGAAGTTCGCATTCCTTTTTGCTTACGGCGAGCTTCCCGGCGGCGCATAGTGGCCATCCACTCCCGCGAATACATCGTACCGCGGCACTTGAGCGAACCGCAGTGACACGGTGCTGGCTCTTCGTCGTCGTAGAGGTTGTAGTCCCAGACCAGCTCTTCGCCCGGCGCGATATTGCGCAGTGCAAAGATCCACACCCGGCCCTTGATCTCGTCCACTTCGCAGTTCGGGTCGCAGGAGTGATTAAGGTACGCGCCTAATCCTTCGCCATCGATCACAGTTTTGCCATCTTCCAGACCATATAAATACGTGCGGCGTGCGCCATCATAGCGGCGGTCGGCTTCCTCTGGAGTGATGCGCGGCCCGGTGTATTCGACCACGCGAGCACCTTTGCGGATTGCCGTCGTCGTGAATACACCAACCGCATGGATGGCAGAGGGGCGGACAACTAAGGGCATCCTATTAATTTCGCATGATAGGGCGGTGTAGGGGAATGCAGAAAATTCCGCAGCACGAACCCCGGGAAATCAACGCCCCAGACTACGGGTCATAGACTGCGCTGCCGTAGCCTTGCTGCCGCGCTGCTTCCTGCATGTCTTCGAGCTGCTTTTCCTGCTCTTGCAGTTGAGCTTTCATGGAATCAACTTCCTGCTGTTTCTTCTGCTGATTCTCATTCCACTCCACGCATCCCGAGACGCAATTCCCCGGAGCATACTGAATCGATGCGCTCAGGCGATCGATGTCACTCTTAAGAGAGGCGATAGCATTCTTCTGGGCGAGGATTCGGTTCGTCCAATACTCGGGCGGATTTTTCGCATCCCCCCCGTTTCCTATGCTTGCAGGCTGAGCCCCATCGCTCTTGGATACAGATGAGGAAGGGGCGATGATGCCTGACGCGATGTCTTCGTTGGTGATGACCCTTGTCCCGGACTTGGACGTTTTAGGGCGTTCGACTCCGTTCGGCGCCGACCCCGTTTCGTTGCGCACGCTCTTGCTTGGCGCATCCTTACTACTCGGCGAATTTACCGGGGCTTGATTTATTGCGCTACCATCCGCTGACGAATCGTTTGCTGCAGTTGATTGCGAAGCGGCGTTTCCGCTTTTGTCCGTGGCGGACGCGTTGGCTGACGGCGCGTCTTTTCGTTGTTTTTCGAGACGCGCCTGGCGCGCCACATCGCCTAGAGAAGGAGACTCGTCATCCTGCGCGCAAGACGCAAGAACGGGCCCAAGACTGAACGCAATGAGAAGAACGACGAAGCATGATTTCGGCACGGAAACCTCCCCGGCGATCCGCGGGGGAACGGCGCGCAATTCATCGTATCTTCTGAAACACGCCGAGCTAAGGTTACTTTCGTTCAATGCACTTGCTTGGAGTGCCGGATTCGTCATCGCTCTGCGAATCTGCTGATAAACCGTACCCTACGTGGCGAGGCAGATCCTGATGAACGGCGGGCATTGCGCAGACAAACCAAACCGTCACTTTGACGTGAGATCGGCGCGAGCGGCGGTCCCGTTGTGGACATTCTTGGGGTCTCGTCCGGAAACAAAATCTGCGAGATCGTCAGCGATGATGCGCTCGATGAGCGCGATGACACCGTCTCCGTGGGATGCGTCGAGCACGATATCTGCCTGCTCCTTCAATGCCGGTAGAGCGTTGCCGACTGCGGCCCCGCATTCCGCCATGTGCAGAAACGAGAGATCGTTCTCGGCATCACCGACTGCAGCCACGTTGTGTGCTGAGACGCCCAGTTCTACCAGGGCAGCCTGCAGGCCCGTGGCCTTGTCGACTCCTGCAGGGAGAACCATCACAGCACCCTTGTTGAGCGTAACCTGCAGATCGAGTCCAAGATCGCGAATGGCCGCCTTCACTGCCTCCTCGTGCGGCTGCCACGATGCCACGACAGTGCGGGCAGGCACAAAGGGAATTTTTCTTTTGCGAAGGAGCGACAAAAACTGCTCATTGGGAGGTTTGCATAAGAGCTCTTGTTCGCGAGTTGCAGGCCGGTACAGCAGCCCGCCGTTTTCGACGACCACGCGATCGAAAAGATTCAACCGGGGAAAAATGTTTGCCAGATCGAGCAAGTGCCGACCGGTCGCTAAGACCAGCTTCCGTTTCGAGGCACGCAGGCGTTCGAGCGCCGCGATAGTTCTTTCTTCGACATAGCCATCTTGTGCGAGAGTACCGTCATAGTCGGTAGCCAGAAGCAGAAATTGCATGCACTTTTGATGCTAACAGAGGAGCGGGCGCGCGGTCGCCCATGGGAGCCCCAGAAGACCTAATCGACCGCGTGTTTGGGTATGGCGAAACGCGCCTTCGCTGTACTCGTTGTTCATCCCCGCATTGTTCTGCTGCCCGATACAAGACTCTATCTCTTATCTCTGCCGATCAAAAGTTCCCAACTCGGGACGGGAGCGCCATTTCAAAGTACTCCTTTGTGTTTTCGGACGTGCGAGACTGCTATCCTTTTGAGGTCGCAAAATGCGACCTCAAGTTTGCCGAGAAGACTATGAACAAGACGGCTATCATTCTCACCAACAGGGTCGGTTCCAAGATTCTTATATTGCGCAACCAGCGAGTGATCCTCGATATGGATTTGGCATCGCTTTATGGCGTTTCCGCAAAGCGTTTGAATGAGCAGGTTAAACGCAATCCGCAACGCTTTCCGCCTGATTTTCTATTTATGCTCACGCGTGCCGAGTATCGCAACTTGAGGTCGCAAAATGCGACCTCAAGTTCCAGCCATGGCGGCCGCCGTTACCTGCCATATGCCTTCACGGAGCATGGCGCCATCATGGCGGCGAGCGTATTGAACTCGAAACGCGCGATCGACATGAGCATCTTCGTTGTGCGTGCCTTCGTGCAGATGCGCCACGCGCTGCTCGTGAAGCGACAAATCGTGTCTAAATTGACGGAACTCGAAGCTCGGCTCGACGAGCACGACGCTGACATCCAGGAACTGATCGAAGCCATCCATGAACTGATGACGCCACCGCCCAGCAGGAACCGACGGATTGGGTTTGAAGCTCCAAACAATTCTGCGAAAAAGCAAACGAAAACAATCGCCGGTAGGATGGCTTCAGGTCAATGATGATGACCGGTGGGCTCCCATCCCGCAACAGCGTCTTTTGGCGGAAGCGAGTGGGGGTCGAACCCACCAACGACAGGCAAACCTGCCGCTCGCCGGTTTTGAAGACCGGGACGATCACCGGACCGCATGCGCTTCCGCAATCTCCGCGGCTGCGGACGCAGGTGATGAACCCGCGCCCAGTACATCCTCTCAGTTCTTCGGCTGGGCGGCGACACGCAAATAGGGCTTTACCGTTCTAAAGCCCGGGAACTTTTCCTGCGCCTCTTCGTTGGAAACGGCTGCTGTGAGAATCACGTCGTCGCCCGGCTTCCAGTTCACCGGTGTCGCGACTTTATGCCTGGCCGTCAGCTGCATGGAGTCGATGACGCGCAGAATCTCGTCGAAGTTGCGGCCCGTCGTCATGGGATAGCTCAGTTGCAGCTTGATTTTCTTATCCGGACCAATCACAAAAACCGTGCGCACTGTGGCATTGTCCGCAGGCGTGCGGCCCTCGCAACTCTCACCCGCTTCGGCGGGCAGCATACCGTAAAGCTTGGCGACTTTGAGCTGCGGATCGCCGATCATCGGATAATTCACCTTCGCACCCTGCGTCTCTTCAATGTCGCCCTCCCACTTCTTGTGGCTGGAAACGGGATCGACGCTCAAACCGATAATCTTGACGTTGCGCTTCTCGAACTCCGGCTGCAATTTCGCCATGTAGCCGAGCTCGGTTGTGCATACCGGGGTGAAATCCTTCGGGTGCGAGAACAGTACGGCCCAGCCATTGCCGATCCAGTCATGAAAATGGATCGTGCCCTGCGTTGTTTCCGCGGTGAAATCGGGAGCAATGTCGTTGATGCGTGGAATGCTGTGAACTTCATTTGTGGTGGCAGTTGCCATTTTGAATTCTCCTTTGGTAATTGAATCCGCTCCGCAATGGAGCTGCTCCACTCACCTGAAAGCTCTTTAAGGGCGGACAAAACAACGAACCCACCCTCTCGCTGGGGTGGGTGGGAAGAGTTTCGAAATTCCTACCCACACGCCAGCCGACAGCAACAACACATGCAGTCGGGCGTGCGGGAAGAAAGCATGCGTTCAGCATAGAGGCTGGAAATGGCCACTGTCAAACTGCAAAGCCGGGATTGGGGCGCAGGTGAACTGAATTTCTGCATCGTTGAGCGGGCGTGAAACATCTCGTTTTCCATCCAAATCATCAACGTTGAGGTCCTCATGAGCAGAAAGAACTGGAGACTTTCGATGGCGCAGTGGGATGTTTTCAGTCAAACTCCGCTGGCGGGGAATTCGCTCGCAGTGTTTTTCGATGCACGCGGACTGAGCGACGCCGAAATGCAAGCGATCGCTCGTGAAATGAACTTGTCGGAGACGACTTTCTTGCTGCCGCGTGAACCAGAAGTCGAGCGCGAGCGCGGTGTACGAGTGAGGATTTTCACGGTTCAGGAAGAGCTTCCATTTGCCGGACATCCCACGCTGGGAACGGCTTTTGCTTTGCGCGGCGCGACCGAGGCGCGGGAAATTACTCTCGACCTGAATGTGGGAAAGATTCGAGTGCAGTTTGAGAAGACTTCGCACGACGGCGGGGGAAATGAACCGGTGTTTGGCGAGATGACGCAGATCGATCCGACCTTCGGTGAATACCATGATCGGGAAGCTGTGGCGCGAGCTTTGGGGATGCGCGTGGAAGACTTCGATCCTTCGCTCCCGATTCAGACAGTCTCCACGGGAGTGGCCTTCGCCGTCGCTCCTCTAAAGTCGCTCGCAGTGGTGCGAGACCTGAGGTTCGATTTGAAACGAGCCAGCGAGTACATGAAAAAGACGGGCGGGAATTTTTTCTACTTCGTGACACGCGAAACTGTCGATCGCGAAGCACGGCTGCATGCGCGGATGCTTTTCTATAACGGCGAAGATCCTGCGACCGGTTCCGCGGCCGGCTGCGCTGCGGCATGGATGGTTGCGCATGCGGTCGCCCAACCTGATGAACGAGTGCTGATTGAGCAGGGCATTGAAATGCTGCGTCCCAGCCGCATTTTCGTCCGCGCCTCGCGCCGCGATAACCGTGTGGTTAACGTGCGCGTCGGGGGCCACGCGGTCGAAGTCATGCGCGGTGAACTATTCCTCTAAAGTGCCATCACAACCTGGCGAAAACACAGCCTCGAAGAATCCGAGAAAAAAGCAATAGCCAGAAAGTCCCATTAGCATCATTGCTACTTTACAGCGATGCTGCAGATCGTTAGCATGCGGCTTCGACTTCGGATTCGAATTATGAACCTGATGGGATCTTTGATCGACGTTCCAGGTTGCTGAAAGCCAATGAAACCCAAGCGAACGATTCTCTGTGTAGACGACAACGAACAGTCTCTCTCCCATCGCAAGATCGTTCTGGAGACCCGCGGATACCGTGTCAGCGCTTTTGCGCGGGGAGAAGATGCCCTGCAGCGATTTCTTGAAGGCGGCATTGATCTGGTGATCGCCGACATGGCGATGCCCGGACTCGATGGTCCGCAACTGATCGCAAAAATCAAAGAAGCGTCACCGGCCACGCCCGCCATTCTTATTTCCAGCAAGGTGCGGGTCTACGATCATGATTCCCAAGCCGACGTCTTTCTGACGAAAGGTATGTACTCGCCTGCGGATCTGCTGGAACGCGTTCGCCTTCTGCTGATGCGGAAACGCGGCCCAAAGCGGCTGCCGCAACGTCCGGCTCCGGTCGCTGGTGGCGTGGTCGTAGCCTAAAGACATTCCCATCCGATCGTTCGAGTGACCAGCGTTTAGGTGTGCTTTCCTCGGAGGAGTGTCCCGAATTCAATTAACCTCCAAGGCACACGAAGGAAACTTGTATCACAGACTTCGTGTTCCTTCGCGCCGTTTGTGGTTAATCAGGGCAACTATCCTCCGGTACGCGCCGGGGCCTCGCTATCGTGTAAGATTTTCATGAGCATGGCTGGAGCATTCATCGAAGCGCGCAATTTGCGCAAAACCTATCACGTGGGCAAGATCGAAGTTGAAGCTCTGCGTGGCATTTCCTTCGACGTGCAACGCGGAGAGTTTGTCAGCGTGGTCGGCCCTTCAGGCAGCGGAAAATCGACGCTCTTCTATCTTCTTGGCGGCCTGACCCGTGCCGATGGCGGCAGCGTCGTGCTTGACGGCGATGACCTGGCCAGCCTAACCGACGCAGACCGAACCCGCGTGCGCAAGCGCAAGATCGGGTTCGTCTTTCAGAAATTCAATCTACTGCCCACTCTCGATGCGCGTTCCAACATCCTCATTGCCCGCGAGATCTCGGGGAATGGACACAAGGATGCGGAACATTTCAACCGCATCACTGAGCTGCTCGGCTTGACCAAGCGCCTGAAGCACCGGCCGGCGGAACTCTCCGGAGGGGAGCAGCAGCGCGTCGCATTGGCGCGCGCCCTTATCAACAAGCCGGCGGTTGTGCTGGCGGACGAACCTACCGGCAATCTCGATTCCAAGAACTCTGAGATTGTGCTGAGCATGTTGCGGCGATCGAATCAGGAACTCGGTCAGACCGTGCTGATGATCACGCACAATCCGGATGCCGCCAAGTACGGAGATCGTAGCATCCACATGCGCGATGGCCAGATCGTGAATCCGGAAGATGATCCGCAGTGGGTGGTGCGATGAAGTCCTGAGGGTCGCCTGATCCGCGAGTTGCCTACGCGATGGTATTCTGGTGTTAGTTCTTAAAGATTGCGGGTGACTGGAGCCGGCCAGTCGTTATTGAATTCCATGAGCTTCAATTCCGAACCCCACGAAAATCAAACTGGCGGAGAAACCTCCGAATCCTTCGGCGAGATTCTTTCGCAGTTCCAGAAGAGCCATTCCCACAAAACTAAAGGCGGACAACAACTGCAAGGCACCGTGATTTCGGTGACGGCGGAGGCTGTTGTTTTCGATATCGGCTACAAGTCGGAGGGCATTTTGCCTCTGGCTGCCTTACAAGGAGAGGCGCTGAAGCCCGGTGACAAACTGTTGGTCAGCATTAAAGGCCGTGATGCGGATGGCTATTACGAACTGTCGCGCTTCAAGGCTGAGCGACCGACGGATTGGTCTGCGCTTGAGAAGGCATTCGCGGAAAAATCGGCCGTGCTGGGGACAGTGACTGCAGTTGTAAAAGGCGGCTTCAGCGTCGATGTCGGCGTGCGTGCGTTCATGCCGGCTTCGCGCAGCGGCGTGAGCGATCCGGCACAGATGGAGAGCCTTGTCGGCCAGGAAATCCGCTGCCGCATCATCAAGCTCGATGTAGCCGATGAGGATGTTGTCGTGGATCGGCGGACGATTGCGGAAGAAGAGGAACGCGCGGCGAAAGATCGAAGATATTCGCAGATCCAGGAGGGCGAGACAATCAGCGGAGTCGTGCGCAGCCTGACCGATTACGGCGCGTTCGTCGATATCGGCGGAGTGGATGCGCTGCTGCATGTTGCCGACATTTCATGGAGTCGAGTCGGTAAGCCCGCGGATGTGCTTTCGGTCGGCCAGCAGATTGAAGTGAAAATCCTGAAAATCTCGCAAGAGGGCGAGAAGCGCCGCGTTTCGGTGGGATTAAAGCAACTTCAGCCGCATCCCTGGGATTCAGTGTCGGGAAAGTACAAGATCGGCGACCGCGTGCGCGGAACGGTCACACGATTGGCTGACTTTGGAGCCTTCGTCGAACTCGAGCCCGGCATTGAGGGACTGATTCATATTTCCGAGATGTCATGGGCGAAGAGCAAAGTAAGAAAAGCGAGCGACGTCGTCAAACAGGGCGAGAGCGTCGAAGCGATCATTCTCGGCTTGAACCCGGCCGAGCGCCGCATGTCGCTTGGATTGAAGCAAGCCCTGGGAGATCCCTGGGCCGATGCCGCAGAGCGATATAGAGTCGGTTTCGTCGTGGAAGGGCCGGTGACGAACCTGCAAAAGTTTGGTGCGTTCGTTCAAATCGCCGAGGGCATCGAAGGAATGATTCACGTCAGCCACATCAGCGCCGAGAAGAGAATCAATCAGCCAGGGGATGTGCTGCGAACGGGGCAGATGGTTCGTGCTCAAGTGCTGGCAGTTGATCCCGAAAAACGGCAGATCCGGCTGGGCATGAAGCAACTGGTGCCAACTGGATTGGATGAATATCTTGCCGAGCACAACGAAGGCGATACCGTAACCGGCCGGTTGATGGATGATACCGGCGAACAAGCGCGCGTGGAACTCGGTGAGGGGATTTACGCGACTTACAAAATCAGTGCGCCGACCGGAACGAAAAACGAAGTCTCGCAATCGAAAGCTGATCTTTCCGCACTTACTTCGATGCTGCAAGCGCGATGGAAAGGGAGCTTCAAAGCTCCGGCCCAGCCAGAAGCCGTTCGCGCGGGTCAGGTTCGCAGTTTCCGCATTGTGAAGCTGGACCGAGCGTCAAAAAGCATCGAGCTGGAACTCGCATAACTTTGCCATTTTCCTGGATGGTCGCTGTGCCATCTCTTGCCATACGTTGCATCAGGAATTGCGCCCAGTGCGATGACGGGCCGTAGCACGGCAGAGCATCCCCAGACCCTGGCCTCCGACCGAATCATGCGTCTGCGCCTCCTGCAGGGGAGACGACTCGGGAAACCCGAATCAAGAAATCAGCGTTGATGGTTGCGCGAGTGCATCCGCGAGATCGTTGAGAAACCTGGCCGCGCGAGCGCCATCCGCGACGCGGTGATCGCAAGACAGGGTGAGCGTCATCATGGAGCGGACAACGGGCCTTCCGTCAATCGCCACAACGCGGTCTGCAATCGTTCCTACCGCGAGAATCGCGGCCTGCGGCGGAGTGATGATCGCGCTGAATTGATCCACTTTGTACATTCCAAGATTGCTGATCGTGAATGTCGCATCAGCGATATCTGCAGGACGGAGTTTGCGGGCCTTGGCGCGCTCGCCCAGTTCGAGCCGCTGCTTTGCGATCTCGCTCAGGCTGGCGGTGTGCGCGCTCGGGATCACGCCCGTGACAACGCCATCATGCACAGCGATGGCCACTCCCATGTTCACGTGATCGTGCAGGAGTATCCCCTCAGCCGTCCAGCTGGCATTGAGTCTCGGATGCTTGATTAAAACTCGGGCCACTATCGAGATGAGCAGATCGGTGTGAGTGATGCGAAGGCTGTGCGTGCGTTCGATCTCTGCGGCAACTCCGGAGCGATAGTTATTCAGTGCGGTTGCGTCG